>JAOZSO010000099.1:0-9602 GCA_029939655.1 Desulfobacterales bacterium | reverse complement strand
CGCAGAGCGAAGACGGAAGCCGAAGGCGAAGACGGGTATTTTAATGGGACCACGGGTTTACCCGTGGGGTTCCATTTTCATTTACAAAGAATATGCCACCGGTTCAATTTCAATTTTTTATGGGGGAAAGTCTTTTTCCTCTTTCAGTGAATTTTGTTCGGTGACAACAGATATTCTTACGGTTTATATAATCATATAGACAGCTCCTGCCGGAATCGGTTGCCATGAATCCGATCAGCTACTGTGTTGATATAGGCTTGTCATCATTCGGGCACTACAGATACACATCGTTCACCCCGGATTAACCGCGGTCATTATTTGAAGCTCCCCGCCGCAAGCGACTGGGAATCTTCGACCGTAAGGAATTCTGTCTAATTCAGATTCGCTCGCTAACCCCGCGGCAAGCCACGGGGAATGCGCTCGCTTTTGCGGTTCAAAAAAAGTCTTTTCATTTCTTTTCAGAGTGAAACCTTTTCTTGACATCGCACTTTCTCACTGCTAAGTCAACTTATAAGCATTCAGTATGTTTGTCTGACAATTAGGAAAAAATATGTTTCTGTTTTCGGGCTGTCCGGGCCGGGAACTGGAACACCGTACAGGTCAAACATTTTTTAACCTTACTACCCAATAGGAGGTGATGCTCGTTACGTTCTCACGTTACGTTGTTTTAGAAAGATTCATTACACCCACCACTAAATCAGGGAGAAACAAATGAAAAAATATCTGGTCTTACTCTCTATCGTTCTTTTGGTATTTGCTTTTACCTTAAACAACACGTTTGCCGCCAATCCGAGTAAAATAAAGGTCGGCATATTACTTCCGCTGACCGGCGTGTTTGGCGCCGTTGCTGAAACCCAGAAGGAAGGCGCACTGCTTGCAGTGGACGTCATCAATAAAAAAGGCGGGCTGGACATGCCCTGGGGCAAGGTGCAGGTGGAAGGTGTGGTCGCTGATGATGAGGCGAAACTGGATGTCGGCGTCAGGCGCTTCCGGTACATGCGATCCCAAGGTGTAAAGGCCGTCGGTGGTCAGACCTGGTCGCCCCTCTCATTTGCCATCAATGCAGTTGTTAAAAAAGACCCCCTGCCGTATTTTCCGGTTTGCGTTATGGCCAAGGAAGCTTTTGAAAAAGGAAAACTTTCCGACACCACCTTCGCCGCTGCTTTCAGTCCCTGGACGGTTGGGTACATGGACGGCTCCGCTGCGATTAAGGTGCTGGGTAAAAAGCGGATTTTCGTTCTGGCCCGCGCCGATAGCTGGGGCTGGGATATCCGTGACGGCATCTATGCCGCAGCCAAGGAATACGGCGCAGAGATTGTCGGCTATGACGAAGTCTCCAAGGGTACCGCCGACTATACAACGACCCTGCAAAAGGTCAAAGCAGCCAAACCCGACGTCTTTATTTCTGCTCAGTTTGCCGGCGATGCGGTCAATCTGCTCAAACAGTCCAACCAGATGGGTCTTCACAAAAACATGACTATTTTCAATGCCTTCATGACCAATGTGGTTGCCAAAGGGATTCCGCCCCAGGTACTGGAAGGCATTTATGCCATGCACTATTTTTATTATGACCTGAGTGAACTCGGAGATCCGGCGCTGACCAAGAGTGCCGATGAATTCACCGCCTTGTACAAGGCTAAATTTAACAAACCACCCGATGCATATGCCACCATCGCCTATGTGGCTTATATGGAAATGTTCCGCGGGTTTGAAGCCGCCGGTACCTTTGATGATGCCATGAAGGTATCCAAGGCCCTGTTGGCAAATGACGGGAAATTCAACTCCGTCAAAGGCCCTGCCCAATGGCGCAAAGAAGACCATGCGGCAGTCTACAAATATGCCGCCTTTCTCGTCAGAGGCAAGGGTCCCCAGGAAAAAAAGAATGAATGGGATCTCTTTTCCGTGGAAGGCTATCAGGGCGGCGAATCCGTCATGCCTACCCCTGAATCTTTAGGTTACTAAAGATCTGACCATCCCGGTGTCAATTTTCCCGACGCCGGGATGGTCCTTCTTTGAAGAGGTTTAATGTGAATATACCTGCGAGTCCGGAAATCATTCGAACGGATAATGTAACCAAGAAATTTGGCGAAATGGTGGCAGTTGATCATGTCAATTATTCGCTGCATGAAAATGAAATTGCCGGTATCATCGGGTCCAACGGTGCCGGGAAAACCACCTTTTTCAATCTGATCACCGGATACTACCCGCCGGAAGAAGGCACGATCTGGTATAACGGCAAAGACATCACCGCGCTGCCCGCCCAAAAAAGAGTGTCTCTTGGGATGATGCGGACCTTTCAGTTGACATCGACCTTCGATAACCTGACGGTAACCGACAACCTGGTCCTGTCATTTTTCAGGGCCCATAAAAAACATTCTCTGTTCAATCTGTTTTTTACGCCCCGCAACCGTCACCGCAAACATGAGAAAATTGAAGCATGCCTTGAAACGTTCGATCTTCAGAGTGTGGCTCAACGGGATGTCAAACACCTTTCACTCGGAGAAAAACGCAGGCTTGAAATTGCCATGTCCATTTTAGCCGAGCCCAAAGTGCTGCTGCTGGATGAGCCCCTGGCCGGTTTGAGCGAAACGGAAATAAAAGGCGTTCTGGATGTTTTACGATTGAATTTCAGCAAGCAGACAATTCTAATCGTCGAGCATAAAATTTCCAAGGTTGAAGAATTTCTGGAAAGACTGACCGTCATGCATGACGGTAAAATCATTGCTGACGGCCCGTGTGAAGAATGCCTGATGGCACCGGAAGTACGCAAAAGCTACTGGCAGATTGACTAAACCCCAAGGTTGCATAAACAATACTAGAAGTAATCTCAAAACAGGGTACGGAGTATACCATGCCTTCCGATACAATTTTGGCGGTCCACGACCTGAATGTCGCATATGGGGAATCTAAAGTACTGTTTGACGTTTCGATTCATATCGATACCAATGAGATCGTATCATGCGTTGGGCGAAACGGTGCCGGGAAATCCACTCTACTGAAGACCATTGGCGGATTTATCAAACCGACCACCGGATCGATTAAATTCGCAGATACCAGTTTGGTCGGCATCAAGTCTTACAATATCGCCAAGATGGGTCTGAAGTATATTCCTCAAGACAAGAAAGTGTTCTCGGATTTAACTGTCAGAGAAAATATGGAACTCGGCAGCTATGCCACCCAGGACTACAACTGGGACAAGGTCACCGAATATTTTCCCAAGCTGAAATCGCTGATGGATCGCAAAGCCGGCTACTTGAGCGGTGGTGAGCGTCAAATGCTGATGATCGGCAGAGCCCTGCTGGGGGACCCCCAGGTGCTATTAGTGGATGAACCCACGGAAGGACTCGCCCCGAGTATTGTGACTCAGCTCCAAAATGTTTTTCTGGAATTGAGCAAAAAAGCGGCGCTGGTAATTGTCGAGCAAAACCTGTCCCTTGTCAGTGCCATTTCCCAAAGGGTGTATGCGGTAAAAGAAGGCCGGATCGTACATGAAATTTCAGACGAAGGTGAAATCAAAAGCAATGTCTGTGAAAAATATCTCTAACCCGGAATCAGGATAAAAGGAATCTTCAATGGTTAAAGCATTCAAATGGTCATGGGGACTTCTGCTGGCTTTTTTCTGTTTACTGCTGGTTCGGGTATTCTTACCACTCCCTTTTGCCAACGAAATTATTATTTTTGCCATCTATACGATGGGGTGTAATTTCCTTTTAGGGCGCGTGGGTTTCATTTCCTTTGGGCAACCGGCCTATCTGGCAGTGGGTGCCTATGGCACGGCATTCTACCTCTTTTATTTCGGTTCTAATCCTTATATTGGCATACTCTTAGGCATTGTTGCCGGGGTGGTAGTAGCCCTGATTGTAGGCCCCTTCTTCGTGCGCCTGCGTAGTGATTACTTTGCCCTGGTAAACCTGGCATTGGCCGTCATCATGTTCTATCTGTTCGAAAAAATTCTGGCGAAAATCACCCATGGTGACAATGGTCTGTGGTTTTTAACCAAAATGACCGCCACGCCCGGCTTGGATCTCGGTAGCCCCAGCGACTTTTTCATTTTTGTCTTCCTGATAGCCTTTGTGGTCTGGGTCTTGTATAAATACCTGGACGATTCCATATTCGGCGCCTGCTGTCTGGCCACAAAAACCAACGAGGACAAACTGAAATTCCTGGGATACAGCAACTTCAATATCCGCTGGCTGGCTTTTGTTATCGCCAATACAACCACCGCTCTGGCCGGATCCCTGTACGCTGTGTATTTCGGCTTTGTAAGCCCGGAAATGACAGCACCGTCCCGGGTAGCCGATCCCGTGATCGTCACGCTGCTGGGGGGCGTGGGCACGCTGTACGGGCCCATCGTCGGGGCTTTTGCCTATACAGGCATGAAAGACCTCATCAGTGGTTACATCGCCAACTGGGAACTGTTTATCGGTCTACTTCTGGTTTTCATCATGCTGGCAGGTGAAAAAGGAATATGGGGAACCCTGGAGCCTATTCTTAAAAAAATATTTTTCAGGAAGAACAATCCAACCAATTAAATACTTGGAAAACGGCACGCATTATGGATACACAACTATTGATATCTGGCGTCATTTTCGGGCTGAGCATCGGAAGCGTTTTTTTTCTGCTGGCCATTGGTCTTTCTTTGTGCTTTGGACTTATGCGCATCATCAGTATGGATCAGCTTCTGTACTACGCCATCGGCGCTTACATTACCTATACCCTGTTCCGTTTTACCGGAAGCGTGTGGGTTGGTGTTTTAGGGGGTATGGTCATTTCCGGCCTGGTCGCTTTTGGTGTTGAACGCTTTATCTTTTTACGGATTTACGAAAGGGACATCACCTTTACCATGATTGCGTCCTTCGGAATTCTGATTGCCGGTGTGGGGGTCATTAAGTCTATCTGGGGTCTGGCGCCGTTGCCGGTGCCTTCTCCCATCGGAGCCATGGCGACCATTTTTGGTACTGAGATACCGGTCTATCGGTTGATCGTTATCGTCATCTCCATTCTGGTGTATGTCGGCATCTGGGCCTTTTTGAATAAAACGATTACCGGTAAAGCCATACGGGCCGGTATCGAAGACATTGAACACGTGGAAGGTCTGGGGATCAATGTCTACAAGCTGTTTACGACAACCTTTATTATTGCCGGTGTACTGTCCGGGCTGGCAGGCGGCCTGCATGCCCCCCTGATAATGGTGGATCCTCAGATGGGACTGGAAGTGCTGCCATTTGTTTTCATGGTGGTAATTATCGGCGGATTGGGCAGCATCAAAGGTACGCTGGTATCGGCGTTTATCGTTGGTCAGGTCATTTCCTTAGGGGCCATCATTTACGGACCGCTGGCTCAAATGGCGCCGTTTGCCATTATGTTGCTTATCCTGCTGATAAAACCCACCGGTCTTTACGGCAGCAAGCTGTTGAAACGATAAGGTTTAGAATTATGAATCAGAAAATAGGCGTCATCGGTCTGGGTATAATGGGATCCGCCATCTCGGCCAACCTGCTCAAGGCCGGTTTTACAGTGATTGGATATGATATTCGACCCGAGTCTATCCAAACGCTGGAAGACCATGGCGGCAGCGGGTCTACCTGTGTTCGTGAGGTAGCCGAGGCTGCCGAAGTCGTCATCACCTCGCTTCCCAGCGTGGCTGCCTTGCAGGAAGTGGTCAGCGGGCCGGATGGTCTTTTGACAGCCGCCAAAACAGGCTTGATCGTTGTTGAAGTCAGCACATTCCCCATCGAAGCCAAACAGGAAGCGTTCGACCTGCTGAAAAAAACGGGTACGGTTATGCTCGACTGTCCTTTGAGCGGCACCGGTGCCCAGGCAGTCAGCAAAGATCTGGCGGTGTATGCTTCCGGGGATCGACAGTTATACGAAAACTGCAAGCCTGTGTTTGACGGTTTTGCGCGGGCCAACTATTATATCGGCGAGTTCGGTACGGGTTCCAGAATGAAGTTCATTGCCAACCTCCTGGTGGCCATTCACAACGTTGCTTCAGCCGAAGCCTTTGTGCTGGGAATGAAAGCAGGTTTGGACCCGGAACTAATTTACAGGGTCATCAGCGACGGGGCAGGTACCTCACGCATGTTCGAAGTCAGGGGCCCCATGATGACGGCCGGGGAATATGACACGGCCACCATGAAGGTGGGTGTTTTTCAAAAAGATCTGGATATTATCACCGCTTTTGCAAAAAACCTGCAGTGTCCCACCCCTTTGCTTTCCACGTCCTGCCAGATTTATACCCAGGCCCTGGCCGGCGGCCGGTCCCATCAGGATACCGCCTCTGTCTGCGCGGTGCTGGAAGAAATGGCAAACTTGAATAGAGGAGCTAAACGTTCTTCTGACTGATGGTTGCAACAGACACGTTTCATGAAATTCCCGGCTTAGTGATATTTCATCCCAAATCAAACAGACGGAGTAGAGAATGACCTCGAAAATTCATCCCATACGGATTCCTTTTCAATTGCCGGTCAACGAACAAAGAAAAGTCGATCGGATTGTCTATAGCTATGTAGTGACCGGAGAACAGTTGTGTTTGGTAGATACAGGACCGGTTGGCGGTGAGCATTTCATTGTCACGGCGTTGTCCGAAATGAAATTATCAGAAAAGGACGTAAAACGTGTAATCAACACGCATGAACATCCTGATCATGTGGGCGGAAATACGTTTTTCAAAGAGACTGCCCAGCCCAGATTTGCCTGTCATGCCAAGGCAGTTCGCTGGATTGAGTCTCTGGAAAATCAATTCAAAGAACGGCCGGTCTATGGTTTTTATTCTCTGGCCGGTCAATCCATCCAGGTTCATCAGCAATTACAGGACGGAGACGAAATTGATCTCGGAGGTGGGACAACATTAACGGTTATTTTTACACCCGGCCATTCACCCGGATCCATTTCCCTGTTCTGTCCCCAGGACGGATCCTTGATCGTGGGAGATGCTATTCAGCCGGTTGACAACCTTCCGCTTTACAATGATTTGGCCCTGACCCGCGAATCATTGAAACGATTGATGGCTCTGCCAGACGTGAAAAGAATGTATCTGGCCTGGGTGGAAAAACCTTTCATGGGAAATGAGATCAAAAAGACGCTTATGACCAGCTTGGATTATCTTGATCGGGTTGACACTACAGTGAGGCAAGTAGCAGGGGAACTGCCGCAAAATTCAACTCCCGAAAATATCACCCGGGAGGTTTTAATACGGATGGGTTTGGAGCCACCTCCTGTCATGCCCATGACCGTTGAAAGCATCATGACCCATTTGTCCTAACCTGGACATTTCATGAAACGTTCGGGCAAAATGTAATCGCGCTAACAGGGCAATTTTCGGCCACTTCCCGAATGCAGCCGATTTCAACGACAACACTTTGAACCGCATGGGCTTTCATGTCTTGACGCATTTCGAAATATTCACAACTGGTACATGCAACACAACCAATGCAGGCAACCGAATCCAATTCCACGCTGTACGCCATATAGCCCCACAGAAGATCATATCAATAGACTGTTGGCGATATCCTCATCGGTTATCAGCACATCCAGATAGCGTCCATTCAGCGCACCGATAATGCCGTTCAGCTTTTCCATGCCAAAAGCGATACCCACCTTGTGTTTGATATTTTTCAATTCTTCCAGAGTCAATCCGATTACGCGTTCATCCCAATCCGAAACACAAGGGATGCCGTTGATATCGAAACAGCGCCCGCATATGGCCCCCACCGCCCCGGCTTTTTTCAAAACCGTATAGTCCTGTTCTTCCATCATACCGGACTGCCGGAGCAATCCCTGCCGGTTAAGTAGTCCGATCCCCACCAGCGCGAGGTCGGTCTTGCGGGCGATGCCTAATATTTCAGCAACGCTTTTCTCCTGCAACAAGGCTTTTTTAGTATGTTTATCCTTGACGACCACCGGGGATTGCAGAAAAAGCGGTTTAGCACCGAGTTTCTGCCCCAGCATCATCGTAAGCATATTGGTATCTATTCCTTCAATGGTTCCCATGCCACCGCTGAGTTGAATGATGGTAAGGTCATCGGCATCCATTTCATCCATATTGTTAATCATGTGCCTAAGCGTTCTGCCCCAGGTGACACCCAGTATCTTGTATCCGGTGGCAATCCTGCTTAAATACCGTGCTCCGGCCTTTCCGATTTGATCAAAGGGGGTCTCTCCATTATACGCAACAGTCCTGACAACAACGGTTTTCTTGAGACCATATTTTTTGGCCAGTTCAATTTCCATTTCAATGAGATTGCTCATGGGATCGTTAATCGTGATGGAAACAATCCCCTCTTCAACCGCTTTTTTCAGGATACGGCCAACCTTGAAACGACTGATACTCAAAAGAGTGGCAATTTCCTCCTGGGTCTTTTTTTCGTTGTAATATAGATAGCTTATCTCTATTATATCCCGTCGCCCGATACCGCGCATTGATTTTCCACCTGTACGTTAAGCTTTAATATGCACGGAAATCGTATTCCCGGGTCTTGATATCCACTGGAAATTTTCTGACTTCAGTGATGAAATCACGGAGGTTGTCCGAGGCTGCTTCGAAAATCTTTTCACCCTTTTCAACACTGGCCAGGAGTGGGTTGCCAATGGTGGCCTCATCACCATATTCATGGTGCTCCATGGGGATAAAAATATTTTCGGTACCCTGAAAGACAACCGTGGGAACGCCGTCTTTTTTAGCGAACTCCGGTCCCAGCCATGCGGGCGCATGCGCCTTGTGATTATGGGCGCGGTCCATATGGCAGGCCTTTTCGTTATACGCCAGGCACTGGGATGTTTCCATTTCTCCGGAATGCCAGCCGACTTTCTCCTCCAACAGATGGGCAATGACCTGGGTTCTACGTTCGGTCGGCGTCATATACCAGGCCACAAATGCACCTGATTCGTACCGCAGCCGACGAAGTGCTTCATCAACCACTTTGGTGTTTGAAGCGTGCTGGCTCACAAAGATCAATTTATTGAAACCGTGAAAAACGAGGCTCTTGCCGATCTCGTATACAATCCGCCTGAGGGTCTCACCGGTGAAGGTCAGCGAACCCACACCTTGATTCATTTCACCCATATGATGCGGGGAATAGCCCACCGGAATCAACGGCGTGTAGGGCACTTCCGCTTTGTAGGCAGCTCTTATGGTTGTTTCAAGCGATGCTATGGAATCGCATGCCAGTGGGATATGCGGTCCGTGTTTTTCCTGACTCCCGATGGGTATCAGAGCAATATCCGTGGTTTTTAAAATTTCCTTTACATCCGGGTACGACATCTCTTCCATTGCATAGGTCCAAAATTTCTCAGCCATTTTTCCTGTCTCCTTCCTGAAGTATTAAACAGATAAATTGTGTCCATGAACGTTCTTTCCGGCAACTGCTCACTTGAGCATCCGTTGCTCTAATGTATACAATAAATAAACCACCCACCTGACCTTGTCAAGAAAAAAATACCTGTTCCGGAAAATAGCGATACCGCGTACAAAGGTCTGCGGGGGTTCGTTTTAAAGTCGGGCAACTGTCTGAGATCGTTAGGCGCCTTAGGAGCGAGTTTTGGCCGACTTTAAAGCGAATTTCCGCAGACCGCCAAGACAACCCAGCTTGAGTTTTGCGGAT
>JAOZSO010000537.1:0-2543 GCA_029939655.1 Desulfobacterales bacterium | reverse complement strand
TAACCGGGTAGATCTTGCCCTCATAGCCCAGGCTGACAAGATTCTGGAGCACCCTAAAATTCATTTTCAAAGGGTTGTTTGTCGCTCCAACAATCGCTACAGATGCGGGATTAAAAAAACGTTCCAGAAAATGGTTCATGTGTGCCATTTTAATTGTTCTCCATGTTCGCAATAATCGTAATCGGGTAAGGGGGGTGTCAATTGAACTGTCTTTTAAATTTCCCCGCCGCCATACATCATTTTTGATCGAGCAGTACCACCAATGCATCTACAGCGACCGGTTTTCCATTTGAAATAATCAGAGGGTTAATGTCGATCTCCTTGATCTTTTCATTTTCCATACCGATTTTTCCTATGGTAAGCATGATATCTGCCAGCATATCCAGATCAACGGTTTCCATTCCGCGAACGGCATCCAGAATTTTACGACCTCGTATTTCCTGCATCATTTCCAGCGCATCATACTTTTCAAGAGGTGCTACGCGAAAAGAGACATCATTTAATATTTCGGTAAATATCCCTCCAAGCCCGAACATAACACATGGACCGAACTGGGGATCCCGTGTCAGCCCCGCAACCAGTTCCCGTTTTCCCCTGATCAACTCCTGCACTATAACGGAATTTTCAGTTCCGTTCATTCCTGCATTGATCTCCTGAAAAGCAGTTAGTGCCTCATCCTCGTTTCTAATGTCTACACGTATCAGGCCTTTTTCGGTTTTGTGGGCGATGTCCGGTGAACACCCTTTTAGAACTATCGGATAACCGATTTCCTCGATGGCTTCTACAAGGCTTTCCCTATTTCCAATCAATACTTCTTTTGTCACCGGAATTTTATAGGCAGAAAGCAGCTGTTTGGACTCGTATTCTGAAAGTGATGTCCTGCCCTCATCCAATGCATCTTTTATCAAATCCATCCGTTCCTCCGATTTTTTTATCTGATAGGTCAAAGAAACTCCGCAAATTTCGATATTTCAGCCACATGTCACAACGTTTTTTATGTCGCGCTCGTTTGTAAGAATCCAGTATTTCCAAAGGAAATAGATCTATATCCCGAGTATTGGTCTCAATGAATATCGGATAGTCATTATCCAGAATTAAGCAAAATAGATTTTTCTTCAGTTTTTTCATGATTGAGAGAGGGCCTTCCGCGACCAGTAACTCCGCAGCGAACTCAGTGCCTGAACACTTTCAACCGGGTTGTTAAAAATGGGAAACATTCCAATCTCTTTGATTTCATCGATATATTTTCTTTCAGAAAAAAAACTGACAGCTACTGGTTTTTTGACCTTTTCTCCCAGTTCATTTAAAAAGTTCAACAGCATCTCCATCATATTATCAACACCGCCAAAAGCTTCGCCTATATCCGGGTCATACATGAGAGAAAGCACCATGCCATCAATATCCTCCAGGGTGAGGCACTGCTCTATGGCGTATATCAGTGCCTTCGCATCGTGCACATCACCAAAGTCCATGGGGTTCGACATCTTTATTACACCGCCTCGTCGAAAACTCTCTATTTTTCTCAAAAGCCAATCCGGCAATGGTGGACACATAAAACCGTATTTTTCGCAAGCGTCGCCAATCATTACAGCAAAACCACCTGATAGTGATATAACAACCAGTCGGTTTCCTCGTAAGGGGGGAAGTCTGAAGACATTTGCACAAACGGTCATTTCATGGATATTATTTGCCCGGATAATGCCGGCTTGCTTGAGTGCGCCATCAACAATTGAAACACCGTTGGCAAGTGCTGCAGTATGGGAATAGGCGATTTGAGAGGCTGTCGCGCTTACATTGGATTTAAACACAACAATGGGTTTTCTACTCTTTTTTGCTAATGCTATCAATTCGCTACCATTTTCAATGCTTTCAAGATAAAGGTGAATCTGTTCTGTATCATCGTCCTCCATGAAGTACTTGATATAATTGATTTCATTTAGATTCAGCTTGTTTCCGGCACTTACAATTTTAGAAAAACCGATCTTTTCTTCGGAGAAATAATAAGCTGCTTGGGTTGTAACGCCACCACTTTGGCAAACGATACTGGTTGTTCCTTTTTTCAGACTACGGGCTTGAATCGGATTGAACGGTGTACAGAGCCCTGAGTTGGTGCAAATGACTCCGATACAGTTCGGCCCGATAAACTGAACGCCGTATTGAGCAGCCATTCGGATGAGGTCTTCTTCTGCTACATTGTTTTCAGCATGATATTCCCTGAAACCACCAGTGGATATAATGGCATGCCGGATTCCTTTTTTACCGCAAGCTTCTATCGTTTCCGCTACGAATTGAGATGGGACAAGTATGACAGCGAGCTCGACATCTAAGGGTAAATCATCTGCATGGGTGAGTATATTTCTACCATGAACCGTGCCGGGGTGTCTTCCTACCGGATAAATTTCTCCTTTGAACGCCATTCGATGGCAGTTCAAGATAATATTCTTAGCCAGATTTCTTTGATCGTTACTGACACCGAATACAGCTATACTCGAAGGATAAAAAAAAGATTTCATCTCTTGCATCAACATTTATAAGTGCGAAGC
>JAOZSO010000536.1:0-2554 GCA_029939655.1 Desulfobacterales bacterium | reverse complement strand
AGCGATATGTCGATCTGAAAACCATCGAGAAACACGTCAGGAGTTGTAAGACCATTGTTGAAGATTTGCTGAGTTTTTCCAGGAAGTCGGAGACCCAAAAAGAGATGCTGGATATTCATCTGATCATCGAAGATGTGCTCACGTTTGTGCAGCACCACTCAGATATTGAACACATCGTAATAGAAAAAGAATACAACCCGGGTGTACAGCCGCTCCTGGTGGACGAGAAGAAAATCAAACAGGTTCTTATCAACCTTGTGGTGAATGCCATACACGCTGTCGGGACAAAGGGTCGCATATGGATTTCCACGGATTTGAGCGAACCGGCAGGCGATCTTATTGTCAAAGTGAAAGACGATGGTCATGGGATTGAGAAAAAACATCTTAAAAATATTTTCGACCCTTTCTTTACCACCAAACCCACGGGAGAGGGTACAGGGCTGGGCTTGTCTGTCAGCTACGGGATCATAAAAAACCATGGGGGCCATATTTTTGTCGATAGCAAAACAGGTGTTGGAACGACGTTTACGGTGACTCTTCCTGCTGTCTGAACCCCAAGGAGAATTAACGCATGCCATGCAAAATATTAGTCGTCGACGATGAACCCGATATGCTCCATCTCTTGAAGAGGAGTCTGGGGTCTGAACTGGATTGCCGTATCGATACCACGCCATCAGCCCAGGCAGCGATTCAGATGTTGTCTCAAACGTCCTATGACCTGCTTTTGGCGGACATCAAAATGCCGGTGATGAGTGGTTTGGAACTGCTGGAAATCGTTAAAAAAGATATTCCAGACCTGACCGTGATAATGATGACGGCCTACGGTCATGTTGAGATGGCCGTGGAAGCCATGAAGCAAGGGGCATACGATTTCATCACCAAACCTTTTGAGCATGAGGCATTGATTATGCGCCTGAAAAAGGCTTTGGAAAGAGGTGAACTGATCCGGGAAAACACCCGTCTCCAGAGGGCTTGCAGCGGTGAATCAACATTTCACAATCTGGTTGGAAAAAGCCGCAGCATGCAGCGGTTGTATGAAACCATTCAGATGGTAGCCGCCACCAACCTCACGGTGCTGATCACCGGTCCCTCGGGGAGCGGCAAAGACCTGACGGCAAGGGCTGTACATTCCCTGAGTAATCGCCGAAAACGGCCGTTTATAGCGGTGAACTGTCCTACCATTCCTGAAAATATTTTAGAAAGTGAACTTTTCGGGTATAAAAAGGGTGCGTTCACCCATGCGACGCAGGACAGAACCGGTTTGTTCCAGGAAGCCCACACCGGAACCATATTCCTGGATGAAATAGGAGACGTGAACCCTGCGATTCAGACCAAGTTGCTGAGGGTGCTGCAGGAAAAAGAGGTCAAGCCGCTGGGTGATACAAAAGCGGTAAAGATCGATGTCCGCATCGTTGCATCGACCAATCAGCTCTTGAGAGAGAAGATCAAGAAAGGTGAATTCAGGGAGGATTTTTTCTATCGACTGAACGTGCTGCCCGTCAAACTGCCTGCCCTCAAGGAGCATCCCGAAGATATTCCGCTGATTGCCAACCACTTGTTGGAGAAGCATTGTGAAGAAATGGACAAACCCTTGAAACGACTTTCCGGCGAACTGGTCAGAACCTTTACGAATATGAGTTGGGAAGGAAATGTCAGGGAAATGGAGAACCTGATCATGCGGGGCATACTTTTTTCGTCATCAGATGAAATCATGCCCCATGATGTCGGTTTGAGCGAAAATAATCGAAAGTCCATGACATACAGAGCAGCATACAAGGATGCGCCGTACCGGCAGGCTAAAGAGCAAACCCTCAAAGCGTTCAATCACACCTATATCGGAGATCTTCTTTCCTTGAACAAGGGTAATGTCACACGGTCGGCCAGACAGTGCGGGATGGAGCGTCAGGCACTTCAGCAGATCATTAAACGATACGGGATCAAGGCAGAGATTTACAGAACCTAGCGATATTATTTACGGTTCAGTATTTTTTTATAGTCTCGCAGCAGTTTCCACTGGCAGTAGTTGCTGGGATTGGCTCGGGAATACTTCAGTTTTTTTTCTGCCGCTTTCATGCTCAGCCCGGTATGCATGAGATAGGCTGTCACGAAAGTTCCGGTTCTTCCCACGCCGAAACGGCAATGTGCCAGGACTTTTTTTCCTCTTGATACGGTGTCCTCTACCCACTGAATTGCCATTTCCAATTTTATCATATCGGGCGCGCATTCATCGGGAATCGGGAAGTAAAGAACTTCAAATCCGGATTTCTTTTCTATTTTATGCAGGTCAAAAAATTCACCACAAAGATTGACGATGGCGCCGACTCCCTGATCCTTGATCGCTTCAAGGTCATCGTCTTCGATAGGAGCATGGCCGACAGCCAGATTTTTTGTTATCCATGCGAGTTCGTATTTCGGCATGGTTTCAATCTTGCGTAAAGATTTCAGAAAGTTTCGAAGTCGTACAGGAATACTCATCGGTCTTTAACGTTTCCTTTTTATCCGCCTTCGCAGAATACCACGGGTTTGCCCGTGGATGAATGCAAAAGCAAAGGTT
>JAOZSO010000535.1:0-2561 GCA_029939655.1 Desulfobacterales bacterium | reverse complement strand
TGCCACGATTTTTGTCCAAGCCTGAACGGGGAAAAAATGAATTCAACGCTGCTGCTAACTATCCGTCTTCAAAAAAGTCGTCATAAATATGCAAAGGATGGTGGCGGCGGATGACAAACAAAAAATTCTGTACAGCATCCCGCAGCGCTTCTGTATGATGGGACTATCTTGTGCGAAAAACCCGATTATATAGAAGTTGCCTTAACAAAAGATTATTGGGAAAAGCGACAATAACCGCCACATAAACTGCGAATTTCTCCTAAATCAACTAAATGCAATCTGTTTCATGGCTGCAGTCCTTTACAAAATATTCGGAAGTCTTCTAATATCGGTGTAAACTTTTCGAATATTCTACAGGTAACATTCATTGCATGCTCCGCGCGGTTTATAACATCCCGAAATATTAGTACTATTAAAATATTCAACAATGGCATGCGATATGCTTCTTATGTTGTTAAGTTATAATAGCCGGTTGGTTTAACACAGAAGTAATTTTTACTCGGGAAAGGCCGGAAATTTCCAGAAGATATTTTTATGTAATTCAGTATCCAGAGTCTTGGATTAAAAGGAGGTAATCAAATGGTAAGAGGAGATGGAACAGGGCCACAAGGCCAAGGTGCTAAAACAGGCAGGGGCATGGGACCTCGCGGCGGCGGTCGCGGTCGGGGTGGGGGTTTTGCCGCAGGCCCGGGCGGAGACTGTATTTGTCCAAACTGTGGGGAAAGAGCCCCTCATAAATTAGGAAGGCCCTGTCTTGAACAGAAGTGTCCGAAATGTGGGGCTGCCATGACACGAGGATAGAGATTGACGTTTGAAATATGTTAGCGCTACTATGAAAAAAGTTGAGCACCTAAATAACGATTTCTATGGCGACGAAATTCATCTTGATGACGGAGATCCGGAACATCTCTTCAGGATTGCAAGTCAGGCGAATATAGGTGTTTTTGCCACCCAACTGGGGTTAATTGCCAGATATGGTAATTCGTATGCAGATGTTCCTTATCTGGTAAAACTGAATTCCAAAACAAATCTTGTCAAAATGTCCCAATCAGACCCTTTCAGCAACCAATGCCTGAATGTTGAACAGGCAGTGAACCTTCGTGACAACAGCGGGCTACATATTCTGGCAGTGGGCTATACAGTCTATTTGGGCAGTGAGTATGAGTACCAGATGCTGCATCAGGCAGCCCAAATTGTTTCCACTGCGCACAAACACGGGTTGATCTCGGTACTTTGGATCTACCCGCGTGGTAAGGCGGTGGCTGATGAGAAAGAGCCTCATCTGATTGCGGGTGCCACCGGTGTGGCCGCATGCCTTGGCAGCGATTTTGTTAAGGTGAATTATCCATAAAAGGGGGGTCAAGAATCAAAAGAGATTTTCAAAGAGGCTGTTATTGCGGCAGGTCGCACGAAGGTGGTTTGCGCTGGCGGTTCAAGTGATGATGTAGAGGCCTTCCTAGAAAGACTTCATGATCAGATTCATGTGAGCGGGGCCTCAGGAAATGCCACTGGCAGAAACATTCATCAAAAATCCCTTAAAGCGGCTGTCCGGATGTGCAATGCCATTTATGCCATTACCGTGGATGGGAAAACCGTAAATCAAGCGATGAAAATATATACGACAGTATAGCAGAGTATTTGCATGCGACGGCTAATTCTATTGCGACATGGGCAGAGCCGGTGGAATTTGGAGAACAAGTTTACCGGCTGGACAGATGTGGATCTTTCCGATCTTGGAAAGTCGGAAGCTCGAAAAGCAGGACGGTTGCTAAAGGCTGAGGGCTATGCCTTTGATGTGGCGTACACGTCTGTACTCAAACGTGCTATCCGAACATTGTGGATCGTGCTGGATGAAATGGATCTCATGTGGATCCCGGTGCATCGTTCTTGGAGACTTAATGAGCGGCATTATGGAGCGCTGCAGGGGCTTGATAAACAAGATACTGTCAATAAATATGGATATGAACAGGTTCAGTCTTGGAGACGTCATTATAACGTGCTACCACCTGCCCTGGCTGAAACAGATAGCCGACATCCAAGTTGCGACCAACGTTATTCTCACCTGCAAAAAGAAGAACTACCCTGCGCTGAATCCCTGAAAGATACACTGAATCGCGTTTTGCCCTACTGGAACAGGACCATTGTGCCAAAACTGATGGAGAGTAAAGGGGTCCTAATCTCCGCCCATGGGAATAGCATCCGTGCTCTGGTCAAGCATCTTGATAACATAAGCGATGAAGATATCGTAGGAGTCAACATCCCCACCGGCACCCCGTTGGTTTATGAATTGGATGATTATCTGAAACCAAAAAATTGCCATTACTTGAAGGATGATAAAGATATTAGAGAGACCACAGATTGCGATACTATCAATAAGGTCCCAAATAGATCATGTCAAAATTAAGAACAGGCCGGCAAAAATATTATAATATTTTTTCTCATTTTTATGATTCATTTATAAAGTTGCATTCCCATAACTATGCAGAAGAAACGCGCAAATTCCTAGTGGATTCAGCCCAATTGGAATATAAAAACCAACCCAGGGTGTTGGATATTTGCTG
>JAOZSO010000534.1:0-2570 GCA_029939655.1 Desulfobacterales bacterium | reverse complement strand
TTAAAAGATTTGTATATGATAATAAAAGAAAAAATATCAGTGATGATCAGCGTAGATCGGCGGCTGAATAGTTACCTTATTTCAAAGAACTCAACAAATCCAGTGACCACATCGAACTCAAGAAACGCAATAAACCCAACAAACTCAATGAACAAGACACTCGAGGATTCCCCATGAGTAAAGAGTACACAGTAATTGGCAAAGATATTCCGCGCACCGATGGGCGTGAAAAAGCCACCGGCACTGCAGTTTATACCGATGACATCAAATTGCCGGGCATGCTCCATGGCAAGCTTCTGAGAAGCCCGGTGGCCCATGCGCGTATTCTCAATATCGATGTGAGCAAGGCTGTTGCCCTGCCCGGTGTAAAGTGTGTCATTACCGGGGAAGATACGCCCAAAATCAAATATGGCAACTGGCGCTTGTTCCCGGTTACGCAGGACGAATACCCACTGGCCGTGGACAAGGTGCGTTTCATCGGTGATGAAGTTGCCGCTGTTGCCGCGGTTGACAAGGATATCGCAGCAGAAGCCCTCGAATTGATACGCGTAGAGTATGAAGAACTGCCTGCTGTTTTCGAAATCAAAGATTCCTTGGCCAAAGGAGCGCCGATTCTCCACGATACATCACCCACCAACATCAGCATCGATCGAAAAATTCAATATGGAAGCATTCAAAAAGGTTTTGCCGAGGCCGACTATGTCCGCGAGGATGTTTTTTCGGTCCACGCCGTGAGTCCGGGTTATCTCGAGCCCTGCTCGTCCATCGCCCAGTGTGAGCTCGACGGAAGGATTACCCTCTGGACATCGACCCAGGTTCCCTACATTGTCCAGTGTCTGCTCGCTTCTACCCTCAATATGCGGGAAAATGACATTCGCGTGATCAAGCCTACTGTTGGCGGGGGCTTCGGTGGCAAGATGGAGTTACGTCCATGGGAATTCTGTGCTGCGTTCATGGCCATAAAAACCGGCAAACCCGTCAAATTTACTCTGACCCGGGAGGAGGAGCTCACAACCGGTCGCAGACGTCATGCCATGAAACTGCGCTCCAAAGTCGGCTTTAAAAAAGACGGCACCCTTGTCGCAAAGGACCTCCATATCTATCTGGACGGCGGTGCTTACAATGCCATGGGGCCCACGGCTACATTTCTCTCCGGAAACTTCGGCGCCATGCTCTACCGCTATCCCAATTACCGCTTTCTGGGTGAACATGTTTACACCAACAAACCACCGGCAAGTGCCATGAGAGGGTTTGGCGCCCCGCAGTCCCTGTTCGCGGCAGAGTCTCAGATGAATATCGCCGCCAAGGAACTGGGCATCGATCCCATCGATCTGAGGATCAAGAATGCCATGGTCACCGGGGACAAGATTCCGGATGTTGCCACCATATCGAGCTGCGGGTTCATTGAATCCCTGGAAGCTGTCAGGGAAATGTCCAACTGGAAGAAAAACCGCAGGCGAAAAAAGAAAGGCTACGGCATTGGTATCGGTTGCTACAGTTTTATCTCCGGGGGTGTTTTCAACTGGTTCAATACGCAGTACCCCTTCTCGGCAGCCGAAATTAAAGTCTTTTCAGATGGTACGGCACATCTTCTGACCATGGCTTCGGATATCGGCCAGGGCGCCAATACGGTTCTCAAACAGATTCTGGCCGAAGAGCTTGGAATCAAGATGGAGGATATCCGCCTTACGGCCGCCGACACCGCCATGACACCTCAGGCAGATTTGGGAACCTGGGGGAGCCGGGTCACGCTCATGGCCGGCAATGCCATTATAAATGCCGCCCATCAGATCAAAGAAGAAATTTTTGGGGCCGTCTCGGCCCGCTTTAACCTGAATGTCATATTTGATATGGTGTGCAAGGACGGGCAGGTATATGCCGAGGGAAAAACCGACAGGGGGATGTCTTTTGGTGAAGCCGTCGCCATGGTCCAAAAAGCCAAACGTGGGGAGCCCCTCATTGCCAGAGGATATTACACACCACGTGGGAAAGGCCTGGTAACGCCGGCTTTCAGCTTTGGTGCGCAGGTTGCCGAGGTGGAGGTTGACACGGAAACCGGCATCGTCAAAGTCGAAAAAATGTATACAGCCCACGACTGCGGAACAGTCATCAACCCCATGGCTGTTGATGGACAGCTGGAGGGCTCCATTCACATGGGTCTCGGATATGCATTGTCCGAAGAATTAATTGTGGAGAAAGGCCGCACCCTCAACAACACCTTCCTCGATTATAAAATGCCCACTGCCCTGGATATGCCTCCGGGCGAATCTGTTTGTATCGAAACCTACGAACCCGAAGGCCCCATGGGCGCCAAGGAAGCCGGTGAAGGTCTGGTATCTCCCACGGCGCCGGCCATCGCCGAAGCTGTCTATGACGCAACCGGGTATCGTTGCCGGGATCTTCCGATAACACCGGATAAGGTACTTAAGGGGCAAAAATGAGCATTAGGCTGTAGACTGTTAGGCTATTAGGCTATTAGTGGCCTACAGTATTTTAGCCTCCCTGCATTAAAAGGGTTGGAGGGTTTGAGGTTTGGAGGGTGACTGATAGCACTCAGCGATTAGTACCTA
>JAOZSO010000098.1:0-9718 GCA_029939655.1 Desulfobacterales bacterium | reverse complement strand
ATGACATCCAAGCCACAAAACAAATTCCCTTTTGATCCACACAAGACTCTTTTTCTCATCGACGGCAGTGGCTATATCTACCGTGCCTTTCACGCCATCCGCGGTCTCACGAATTCAAAAGGCCTTCCCACCAATGCGGTCTTCGGCTTTACACGCATGCTCATGAAACTGCTGGAAGAAAATATCTCGGACAGAATGGTCATGTTCTTCGACAGCAAAGGGCCAACATTCAGACACGACATGTATGAGGCCTACAAGGCCAATCGCCCACCCATGCCGGAAGAACTGTCCGTTCAGATTCCCTACATTCACCAAGTAACCCAGGCATTCAATATCCCGGCCTTCGGAATGCCGGGCTACGAAGCAGATGACCTGATCGGAACCACGACCAAAAGGGCTGAAGAAGAGGGTTATTTCAGCGTGATTGTAACCGGCGACAAAGATTTGAAACAACTCATCTCCGATCGTTCCATTACCTGGGATCCCATGAAAGATGTCATCGTGGGCTTGAAAGATATTCAAGCAACCGGCATCACGCCTCCTCAGTTGATCGACGTTATGGGACTGTCGGGTGATGCTTCCGACAATGTTCCGGGGGTGCCGGGTATCGGACCCAAGACAGCGCTTTCTCTGATCCAGACCTTCGGGAATATGGAGCACCTTTATGAGCAGGTGCATACCATCACCAAAAAGAAACAGCATGACAAACTGATCCAATACAAGGACCAGGCGTTGTTGAGCAGAGAGCTGGTCAAACTGAACACGCAGGCCCCGATTCATTTTCGTGTGGCAGATCTCAAGGTCGGTGAACCGGATAACTCGGCACTTGCAGCTCTTTTCAAGAAACTTGAATTCACGCAACTGCAACGACTCTTCCCCAAACAGACCGATCTAAGCAAAAAACAATACCATACCATTCAGGATATCGATTCGCTGACAGCACTGGTCTCCCGACTCAAAACAGCCCGGCTCATTGCTGTCGATACAGAAACGACATCAACGAACCCCATGATGGCGAAAATGGTCGGCCTCTCTTTTTCAATCCAGAAGGACGAAGCTTTCTACGTCCCCTGCGCCCATCGATATCTGGGTGTGCCCAACCAGATCGAGCTCGCCAAAGCCCTGGCAATACTGAAGCCTGTTCTCGAAGATCCAGCAATCCACAAGGTTGGCCAAAACATTAAGTATGACTGGATTGTATTCGAAAGGCATGGGATCAGTTTAAACGGCATTACCTTCGACACCATGCTTGCATCCTATCTCATAAACCCCTCCAAGCGTGCTCATAACCTGGACCAGATTGCGCTTGATTTTCTCGACCACAAAACGATTACCTACGAAGATCTTACCGGTAAAAAAGGGAAAAAGGCAGCTACCTTCGACACGGTGCCCATCGAAAAAGCCACGCCCTATGCCTGCGAAGATGCCGATATCACGCTCACGGCTTGCCATCTTCTGAATGAGAAAATGGAAACGCTCGGGCTTTCAAAACTTTTCCATGAGGTCGAAATGCCCCTGGTATCTGTTCTGAAAGACATGGAAATGACGGGGGCTACAGTAAACAAAGACAAGCTCCATGAGCTATCGAACTCTTTTGACCATCAACTCAAAACCATTAAAAAGTCTATCTACGAAATTGCCGAGGAATCCTTCAATATCAATTCTACGCAGCAGCTGGGTAAAATTCTGTTCGAAAAGCTCGGTCTTCCTGTCCAGAAGAAAACCCGTAAAAAAACCGGATATTCGACGGATGTCGAAGTTCTCACAACCCTTGCCAACCACCATGAACTACCAAAGCTGGTATTGCGGCACCGTACCCTGTCCAAACTTAAATCCACCTATACCGATGCGCTGATCGAACTCATCCACCCGGAGACAGGCCGTATTCACACCTCCTTCAATCAGACAGTCACCGCAACCGGACGACTCAGCAGCTCCAATCCAAATCTTCAAAACATCCCCATCAGAACCGCAGAGGGCAAAGAAATCCGGAAGGCTTTTATCCCGAGATCCAGCTGGAAAATGCTATCGGCAGATTATTCTCAGATCGAACTTCGTATCCTCGCACATTATTCTGAAGACAAAATTCTAAGCAACGCCTTCGAGGAAGAAGAAGACATACACACCCGGACCGCTTCGGAGGTTTTCCAGGTCTTTCCATCGTTTATCACGGAGGATTTGCGCAGGCAGGCCAAAATCATCAACTTCGGCATCATATACGGCATGAGCCCCTTCGGGTTGGCGAAAGCACTCAACATCAGCCGGAAGATGGCCAAAGCCTATATCGACAATTATTTTGGAAGATACAAAGGCGTCAAGACATTCATTGAACAGATTATTGAGGATACCAGAAAATCCGGACAAACCACCACGCTTTTAGGCAGGATCCGTCTGCTTCCTGAAATCAACAGCAAGAATGTGACGGAACGGCGATTTGCGGAACGAACCGCCATTAACACACCCATTCAGGGTACCGCCGCCGACCTGATCAAGGTCGCCATGATTAATGTGGATAACGAACTGAAGTCCCGAAAGATGAAAACCGCCATGCTCCTTTCAGTTCACGACGAAATGGTCTTCGAGGTCCCACCCGAAGAAGTCGAGACCGCATCCGCTCTGATAAAAGATAAAATGGAATCGGTATGGGACCTGAACGTACCCTTGAAGGTGAATATCGAGGTGGGCTCCAACTGGGCTTCCGCCCACTAAAAGTGGCTTCAAAACCTTCCCTCGAATCCAATATCTGTGTTGGGACGGTGCGTTTAATCCTCAAAAGACCCCATGTATTCCTCCGGTTAAACGCCCCGCCTTGATCTTGAATCCGATTGAAGATTTTGAAACCACTTTTATTCGTCTTCGGAAAGTAACCCCAGCGCCGTCTCCTTGATGGTCAGGTGAACACTCCTGAAAGTCTCGTGGAAACCGGCAGGGGAAACCCTACCCGCTTCAATAAACTTGACAACGATCTCCTTTGTCGCTTTTAAAATCTGCTCATCCATGCTGGCCATAGATATCACCTTTTTATAACCATTTAATGTTCACAAAAATTGAAACGCTCATCTTAGGTTTGACAAATTCACCAATATTTAATAGGACAGAATACGTTTGAAACGTGTATGTAAATTTCTTTCATAATGAAAGGTATACCATGAGCCCCCAGTCCGATCAATATACAACCCATTACACCATCGAGAGTCCGAACATCATCAGCAAGGACATGATCGACCCCATCGATTATCAGTATCAAGACAAACGGGACGTCGATATCACTATCCGGCAACCGGAATTCACATCCGTATGTCCCATGACCGGTCTGCCCGATTTCGGCCGTATCACCATTCAGTATATCCCGGACAGCAAAATCGTCGAGCTGAAATCTCTCAAATATTATCTGATGCAATATCGAAACGTCGGGATCTTTTACGAACATGTCGTCAATCGAATTCTGGACGATCTGGTGGCCATGATGAAACCCAAATCCATGAAAGTAACCGGAGATTTTACATCCCGTGGCGGCATCGACACCACGGTTTGCGCATCTTATAATACATAATTTGCATATTCTAAAATTGAACAAGGGGCATATTGCCCTTTGTGCCGAATAAAACAATGTGCTGTAATTTGCTGCGCGTCATTAATTGTCATTTACTTCGTGTCATTCATTGTTGCTAAACGATCATAGTAGCTTGCCTCGATTCCTCGGACCCCTGGCCCCTCCAACCCTTTTATGCTGGGAAGCCAGGAAGCCCGGATGCTGGGATGCTGCTGTCTGCTGTCTGCTTGTAGCCGTCAGCTACCCTCGAACCCTGCTCCTTTACTCCCTACACGCCAGTAGCGGATACTTCACAAACGCCACAGACGCATCCTTTCAGGGCCGGCTACGATAATGTGCCCGGCATGCCGCAAGCGCTTCAAAGGGTGGGTCACCATGATACCGTGCATCCTGTTTTTATTCATGGACATGGGGGAATACAATCACTGTGATTGAACACTGTAAATTCTAATGGGCTTATCCACACCTTTGACCGGCATGGGCTCAAGTGGTCGGGAAATGATCGTGTGAGGCAGGCGAACCAGCGTGTCTTCCGTAATCAAGACATCACCTTCACGTGCCAACCCCTGCAGCCGTGCAGCGATGTTTACCGCCATACCAATCGAAGTAAACTCCTTTTTTCGTACAGATCCCAAGACACCAGAAAAAACTTTTCCTGTTGAAATGCCGATTCCCAACCTGAGTCGAAATCCATTTTTCCTGACGAGTCCCGCATTGATTTCCCTCGCCTTGGCCTGCATGGCCACTGCAGACTTGACAGCTCTGACGGGGTCATCTTTCCGGGAAACCGTGGCGCCGTAAACGACCATCATGGAATCCCCGATGTGTTTGTCCACAGTCCCATGAAAGGTGTGGGCAATCTCACCCATGGGAGTGAAAAAATAATCATTCAGGTAATGGGCCAGCATCTCCGGCGGAATATCCCGAGACATCCTCGTGAAACCGCGGATATCTGAAAAGAGTATTGAGACTTCGTGATATCTCGGCTTCAATATGCCGGCCGAATTATTCATCTCCTGAAATACCGACTCGGGAACAAACTGCCGGAGATACTTTCGGACCGATATGTCGTGGATTTTTGCCCTGAGTTCCATGTTGTCGAAAGGCTTGGTCAAGAATCCGTCGATGCCCTGATTGGTTGCCTCGATGGCTGTCTCCACCGATGCATACCCCGTCAGGATGATCCGGGTAATTTCCGGATTCAGTTTGTAAACAGCCATCAGGGTCTGAAGCCCATCGATTCCCGGCATTCGAAAATCCGATATGACCGTGCCGATGTGGGATACATTCTTTTTCAGCATGTCGATGCCGGTATTTCCGTCAACGGCAGTGAACACCTTATAGAACTCCTTGTCCAGGGCTCTGACAATTGATCGACGGATCCCCTCTTCGTCATCGATAAACAGTAGTCCGGTCATGACAGATCTCCCGTCTCCAAAAATTTCTGGATGATATCGTGGATGACCTCCAGCATGCCAGAAATACAATTGATATCAATACGGGAAACATATGCATCCACTACGGTATCAAGTTGGGTAGTTTTTAGCTGATCGTAATAGGAGACATTCTATACCCCGGTTTGTATTCTTTGTAATGTCCCCTATTGGACAAATATCAAACAATTGAACAAATCTCATTGCAAAATCGATAAACTCTCTTTATATACATCTGCACTGATTATGGGTGCCCGGAAGAAATTTGTGGAGACTGAATTACCACAGAAAAGCCGAGAGCATGTCGAGGTAAATATTTAGTTTTCTTATAAACAATCTATATTAAGGTGCAATTATACATGAGAAGAAAAGACAAAGAAATTACAGATGAATCCGGTATCAATGCAGTTATAAAAAAATCTGATGTATGCAGGCTCGGTATGATTAATGGAGATAGACCCTACATCGTGCCACTCTCTTTTGGTTTCCATGAGAATGCTCTTTATTTTCATGGTGCGTTAAAAGGTCTCAAAATTGACCTTATTAAAGAGAACCCAAACGTGTGTTTTGAATTTGATACATTCATCGAGACGATCTCATCGGAAAATGCATGTGACTTTAGCCTGAAATATCAGAGTGTTATTGGAACAGGCCAAGCCACCCTTCTTGAAAGCCTGGATGAAAAACGTCAGGCACTTGACATCATCAAGACTCAGTATTCTGATAAGCAATTTGAGTTTCCAGAAAACATGTTAAAGGCAACAGCAGTAATTAAAGTCGATATAGAAAGTATGACCGGGAAACAATCTGGGTTTTAGTGGTATATGGATTCTCGATCCTTCGCATGTGCTTGAAAGGCTGTTCACCTGCGATAAGAGAATTACTACAAAGATGATCCGGGTGATTTCCAGATTCAGTTTGTAAACAGCCATCAGGGTCCCCTATAATATCCCCTATTACTGAACAGAAAATCAGATGGGTTTTGTCCTATAAACGGCATCGGTATTTCCATAAAATTTGAATTAAAGGAAAGTATGGTCAATCAAGATAAAAGACAGCTCGGGACTGAAAGACCATCGAAACAAAAAGATAAAAAGGCTTCGATGGAAATGCATCAAATGGATATCCAGAGAGTTTTATCTGTTTCATTGGCTGCGACCGACAATCTCATAGACGGATTAAACTTATGCCTCGAAGCAAGTCTGCAGATTTCCGGTATGGATTGTGGCGGCATCTACCTTTTTGATGATGCCTCTGAAAACCTGAATATGGTCGTTCACAAAGGACTTTCGGAAGATTTCCTCAAGAATGTCTCAACATATGACAAAGATGCAAAAAATGTATTGCTTATTCAGAAAGGTAAGCCACTTTATACATTAAAACATAAGCTGAGTGTGCCCCTATCTCTCATGGAACAACGCGAAGGGTTGCAAGCCTTTGCATCTTTGCCATTGTTTGACAAGTCGAACGTCTCCGGATGTATCAATATTGCGTCTCACGTTTTTGATGAGATTTCCCCTTCCTCTCGCATCGCTGTTGAAACAATCGCTGCTCAAGCCGGAAGTGTCATTGCCCGCCTGCAAGCAAAAAAAGCACTTCAGGAGAGCGAAGAGCACCTGAGCTCGCTGATGTTAAACGCTGAGCATTACGCTGTTTATAGATTGAGCATCAGTGATTCAGGTTCCCACGGGCTAAAGGTTATCTTTGTAAGCCCTTCCATAACAAATATTATGGGGGTTGATAATCCAAATAAATTCGATACGTGGTTTGAAAATATCCATGCTGATGACAGGGAGAGAATCGTAACAGCTAATTTGCGAGCGTTTGAAACTCTTGAATTTAATGAAATTATGAAGATTAAGCATCCTATTAAAAAAGAGCATCGCTGGATTCATGCTATCTCGAAAGGCATTACTTCGCAATATGGCGAAATACAATATGTCAATGGCATCATAATCGATATTACAGAACGTAAGCTTGTTGAAGAGGCTTTGATTGCAAAAGAGGAAGAATTAGAATCAAAGACAAACAAGCTTGAAGAGATAAATATCGCCTTGAACGTTCTGCTGAAAAAAAGAGAGGAAGATAAAATACTTTTGCAAGAGCAAGTGTTGTCCAATGTAAAAAAGCTGTCTATCCCATATGTCGAAAAATTGAAAAAAAGTAACCTCAACGAAACGCAAATAACCTTAATTGATGTTATAGAATCAAGTCTGCATGAAATTGTTTCACCGTTTTCCCTTAAACTGTCCTCTGAATCTTTCGGGTTAACGCCTACCGAAATCAAAGTGGCTGATCTTATAAGACGGGGCAAAGGGACAAAAGAAGTAGCAACTATACGGAATCTTTCACATAAAACAGTTGAACGTCATAGAGAGAATATAAGAAATAAGCTTGATATAAAAAATAAAAAAATTAATTTACAAACTCACCTAAATTCTTTCACATGATCCCCATATTAGATAGGCAGTATATAGGCATTAAAATGGCCTTGATTATCTTGCCAATATAAATTAGAAAATCATGTGGATGTCTTCTGGATTTTATCCCATTGGCGATCAATTACGTTTACACCTACATCAATAACGGCCTTTCGGTTGAACAAGTAACGTTGTCACTGTTGGCTTATCTTCAGTCGCTTCTTGCGATTTCTGTTGTTCTGATAGTGGGTGGGTTGTTTCGCAATTTTATTCTGTTTAGGGCTAAGAAATGAGGTTGGGATCGAATATGTCAGGCTGGTGGTATTCTGTAACTGATGACAGTGGTACTTTTATTGCCACTATTAGCGACAATGATGGTGGCGGTGGCGGCTGCTTCATTTCAACTATGAACCAATAGACTTGTTCATATAGATTGAATGTCAATGTATCAACATGTGGTTTAAACTTATAACGCCATCAGGTGTGCAATGAAAAAACATGAAAAGCCATTCGGACGGGAAATTAAATTTCAGCTATTCGGTTGGGTACTTTTCATTTTTAGCGCCATTTTTTTTATTTTATCAAGTTTGAGAAGCCATGATACCTTGACCTTCATCGGTAGTGTCTTCTTCTTAGTTGCGTGTATTGTCTTTCTTGTACCGTTGTTACTACCAAATAGTAAAAGTCGGTAATTCGTCAAATCCTACGGACATGTGATAACCATTTCCTACAACCCGAACCATTAAACACGAAATAAATTATGTAT
This sequence comes from Desulfobacterales bacterium, assembly GCA_029939655.1. Taxonomy (GTDB): domain Bacteria; phylum Desulfobacterota; class Desulfobacteria; order Desulfobacterales; family B30-G6; genus B30-G6. Next base: position 1,546 of record JAOZSO010000098.1, on the reverse strand, counting down.
ATAGGTGAAGCCTTCGTAGGCAGCGGACCAAATGCTGCTCATATCAATGTGTTTATCGGACCAAAAGATGGGCCCGTAGGTACTGCAATAGCATCCAGCGTTGCAGCACCACGAATGGGATATATTCCGTTTATGGTCATCCATAAACCTAATGTTCCCGTAAAACCCGCAACATTATTTTCCGCAAAGGCTGATCTTAGAGGAGACACACACTCCAATATGACATGGGGTCCTGCACAGGCAGGTATTGCAAAAGCCGTATATGAGTGTACCCAAGAAAGCGTACTTCCCAGAGAGGCCGAAGATAACTGGGCAATCATCGCTGGTGTATGGGTGAATTGGGAAGCAGACGATGCCGACCTGATTTATAGTCATAATCACGAGGCAATGCGTCTGGCAATCACCCGTGCGATGAATCACTTACCGTCGAAAGAGGAAATAAAAGCAGCCAATGATGATCCCGGTAATCCTTTTTACACGCCGAAACTTGAATAAAATGATTCCTCTCAAAACCTGTGATCTCCAACTATCCTGCAGTTATCTAGTTAGTGTTTTATCAATAGTCCATCAGGCACCGAAAATTTTACCGATGTGCGATTATAATCACCATCGACCAAATCTTGCATTGGTAGGGACTCCCATGGTACGCTGGTCATGACTAGATGGTATCGGTAATAATACCATAAATTCAAAAACGCACGATGTATCTCCATATCAACTGCGAATATTCACTTTCTCTGGTGAAGAAATCAAAAAGGACAGTGTATCTCAAGAATCCAGAGGAGATAAGTATGGATTCGATGCTTTTTGAGATGACGGGAATGATATAGGTGGGAGATTTTATTATCTCTCAATATATCAGTATTTCCGGATTGAAGATTAATTAGCGTAATCAACGATTCAGTAAAAATATGGATGTTAGGCAAAAAAGAAAATCGATTCGTTTGCCAGGATATGATTATTCTCGGGCTGGTGCATATTTTTTCAGCATTTGTACAAAGGACCGAAAATGTTTGTTCGGTGAAATCGTAAACCAAGAAATGGTGTTGAATAACGTAGGGTCAATGATAACGAATATTTGGAATGAATTGCCACAACGGTTTCCGAATATCGAATTAATCGAAAATGTCATCATGCCAAATCATATTCATGTCATCATTGCCATTGTAGGGGTGCCCCTTGTGGGTACCCTAAAAACCGTATGCGATTCGCCAAAACGGGCAGACACAAGGCCTGCCCCTACAGCGGGATTAGGGGATATCATCAGCGCATTCAAATCGATCTCCACGCACGAATATATAAAGGGTGTAAAGCAACACGGGTGGACACCGTTTCCTGGTAAATTATGGCAGCGTAATTATTATGAACACATCGTCCGCAACGAAAAAGAATTGACCCGCATCCGGGAATATATAAGAAACAACCCGGCTCAATGGGATACAGATAAAGACAACCCATTTACCCAGGCTTTTGGTAATCGTTCTGATATCTTCATGGAATAAAAACGGAAGCCAAACAATCTAATCCCGCATTTTTCGGTTTGTCT
>JAOZSO010000533.1:0-2580 GCA_029939655.1 Desulfobacterales bacterium | reverse complement strand
GTTTAGGATTTCGAATTTCGTGCTTCGGATTTAAGTAACTAACGCCATCGGCATAGCCAAATATCTCTGACCTGGCCCAAAGGACCAGGTTTTAAATGATAGAACAAAGGATCGAATAAAAAATGGAAACAACACAGGATTTTTCAACGATTGGCAAAAGGGTGCCCAAGCTGGATGCTGTTGACAAGGCCACGGGACGTGCTCAATACATTCAGGATGTCAAATTGCCCGGCATGCTTTATGGGAAAATTTTATACAGCAAATACCCGCACGCCAGAATCGTCAAGATTGATGTGTCCAGAGCTGAAAAACTGAGCGGTGTTCGGGTTGTACTCACCGGGGAAGATATTCCAAATTTCCGCATGGGTGTCTATAAGGACAACCCTCCTCTGAAAGCTGGAAAAGTGAGATCCTACCGGGATGAAGTGGCCGCCGTGGCAGCAACCGATCTGGAAATTGCCAAAACGGCTATCGATTTAATCGAAGTGACTTATCAGGCGCTACCGTCTGTTTTTGACCCCATAACAGCCATGCAACCCGACGCACCACTGGTGCACGAAAACCATAAAACAAACATTCTAAAAATGCCGTGGAAGCTGCACTACGGTGATGTGAAGACTGCCCGCAAGGAGGCCGCCCACGTGATTGAGAAGCGTTTCACAACCACCTGGGTCACCCACTGCTGTTTGAGCGCCAGTGGTGCCATCGCCGAATTTGACAATGCCAACAACCTAACTGTCCATACCAATACTCAGATTCCGTCCCTTGCGCAAAAAGATTTTAAAGGGACGCTCAAGGCATTAGGAATCCCTGATAAACGTGTGAGGGTGATCAAGCCCGTTATTGGTGGGGGCTTTGGCAGCAAACTGGACACTTATGCTTATGAGCATGTGGCTATTTTGTTGGCCTGGCGGGCTCGCCGACCGGTGAAAATCTTGTTTGACCGGGAAGAGGAATTTATAGCCACATCCACCCGGCAGCCTACCATCACCGATATAGCCATGGGTTGCGACGCCGAAGGTCGTCTGTTGTTCCGGGATATGAATATGGTGCTGGATAATGGTGCTTACACTTCCTGGGGCGCTACCACACCGTCGGTGATGATGATGCCGATTACTTCCCTTTACCGTGTGCCCAATGTTCGCTTTGAGGCCAAGTGCGTCTACACCAACAATACCTACTCCCAGGCCATGCGGGGATATGGTAATCCCCAGGCTACATTCGCTATCGAAAGCGCCATGGATATATTGGCCGATGCCGCCGGTATCGATCGCATAGAGATTCGACGGATCAATTCAAATCAGCCCGGTGACGAAACGCCCCAGGGGTTGAAAATTACCACTTGCGGTCTCCCGGAATGTATTGATGCTGTTGAAAAGGCGTTGGATCTTAAAAAACCCAAAAATAAAGGAGAAGGGGTAGGGATCGCTTCTTTAATTCATGTGGGGGGCGGTGCCCGAATATATAAATCCGACGGCTGTGGTGCTATCATCAAACTGGATGACTTTGGGAAAGCGGATGTTTTTACCGGTGCTTCGGATATGGGACAGGGTGCCGATACGGTGATAGCCCAGATAGTGGCTGAACAACTGGGTCTTGAAGTCGAAGATATCCATGTTATTCACCAAGATACCGACATATGCCCCTGGGATGTAGGTGCTCATGCCAGCCGGACAACTTTTGTGGCGGGAAACGCTGCACTTGGAGCGGCAAAAAAGATTAAGGCAAGTATTTTAGAACTGGGTGCCGAAGTCATGGCTGTACCGCAAAGTGAACTCAGCCTTCGAAATAGGCAAGTTTTTGTCCGGAACGACCCGGAAAAGACCATGCCGATTGCCAAACTACTTCGAAAGGCTCATTTCAGCCACGGCGGCACCATGATGATGGCTGACTTTTTTTATGACCCCGCAAATGAAAATATGGGCAGAGATTTCCGGGGAAACCTGTCCATGACTTATGCTTTTGGGACCCACGGCGTGCGGTTGAAGGTGGATGAAGAGACCGGAAAAGTTGAAATTCTTGATTATGTCGCTGCCCATGATGTAGGACGCGCTATTAATCCCTTGCTCTTGGACGGACAGGTCCATGGAGGGGTGATGATGGGTGTCGGTTACGCCCTCACCGAACAGGTGGTACTCGAAAAAGGGCGTAACATGAATCCTGATTTTCGAGATTATAAAATACTTACCGCCAAGGATACATTCCCGTTGACGCCTGTGGTCATTGAGACCATCGACCCGGACGGGCCCTATGGTGCTAAAGGGATCGGCGAGCCTGGTTGTGTGCCCACCGCTCCGGCAATTGCCAACGCTATCTACGATGCTGTCGGCGTGCGGATTACGGATCTTCCCATAACACCGGAGAGGGTGCTGGCAGAGATAAAAAAGAAAAAAGGCGTCAACTCCTGCGGTATCGACCCCCTGACCGAAAAAGAACAACCGTGCTAGTAGATACCCGGGTCCAAAGGGCCCGGCACTGATTCAGCCCTATATAAATGATTTAAACATAGCTTGAACTTGTATCTCCAAGGTCTTGTTTTGATCATTCGAATTTGGGTCATTAGGTATTGTTTAGGATTTC
>JAOZSO010000532.1:0-2583 GCA_029939655.1 Desulfobacterales bacterium | reverse complement strand
GCATTTGATATTTGAATTTGTTTCGTATTTCGATATTCGTATTTAGAATTTATCACACGCTGAATGTGTATAACATTAACTCTTACAGGGTTGAATCAGTTCCGGGCCCTTTGGACCCAGGTGTCTACTCCTATCTCGCCGATCCGGCGTGTCTCAGCGCAAAAAGATATACATTCACATTTATATTTACATTGACATTTACATTGTTTGTCGGATATGCTGGATTCTTATCAGCAATGAAGGCATTTCCCGGTGGAAATCGGGGATCTTTTAACAGGCCTAGTTAGTGTCCGTCCAGAAATGAGGATTTTTACGTGAGATCAAGGCGGACGACAGATTTAACCCGGAGTAATAGCGTGCTATTTTGAGGAGTTAAATCATGGCGTCCAACGCAGATATCGCGGGAAAAGACCATTTGTGGATGGGCAATAGGTAGGAGGGTGTATGCAGTTACGATCAAAACTTACTCAAAAACAGGAACAGTTTCTGGCATACCTGCGGCGGGAGATCGATCGAGCTGGTCAGATGCCGAGTCTTCGTCAGGCTGCCTTGGATCTGGGGGTGAGCCACGCCGCTGTCGCACAAAGCCTAAGAGTTCTCGAGGCAAAGGGCTATGTCAAACGTGAGGGGCGCTACAGCCGATCGGTTCATCTTTTGAACCGTGCGCACGAAGTTGCTGCGCGGCAACGTTGGCGGGAGGTGCCGATTGTAGGCCGCGTAACAGCCGGTTTGCCCATGTATGCGCAGCAGGAGTGGGATGGGAGTATTGTTCTCGATGCAATGATCTATCGCGGGCAGAACCTTTTTGCACTCCGCATCGACGGTGATTCCATGAAAGATGTGGGAATCCTGGATAGTGATCTGGCTATTTGCGAACCCCGTCAATATGCCCGGAACGGAGAAATTGTCGTGGCGTTGATCCATGGTGAAGAGGCAACGGTCAAACGGTTTTACCTCCACGAGGACCATATCGAACTCCGTCCCGAAAACCCCCGTTACAAACCCATGTGCTACGGATTTAGCGATGTACTGGTTCAGGGGGGGGTGGTGGGCATTCAGCGCTCCCCATGTATTTGATGGAGCGATCTTGCCGCACCTACGGCGTCAGAGACTGTCCCGCATAGTCCACTATTCGGTCTTCGCTCTTCGAGCTACGCCCAGACAAGAGCGGAACAGTCTCTTCCTTGTATCTGCGGCAACCTCACTCCATCAAATGCACGGCAGGGTTCAAAGGATTAGCTTCAGACTGTTAGGCATTTAGCCGCTTACAGCTTATCGCTTATGGCTAAAAGCAACAATGAATAACGCGCGTAGCGCAAATATCGCCCGTAGGGCAAATTACGTCCGAAAGGACAATCAATGACGCCGAAGGCTAAATATCGCTGTCACATCCGTGTCGGCACCAGCGGTTATTCGTATGCGGAATGGGCAGATGCCGGGTTCTACCCGTTGGACACGAAGCCGGGCCGGATGCTGACGTACTATGCGCAGAAATTTTCCGTTACCGAACTGAATTACACCTGGTATCAGATGCCAAAAGCACAGGCCATCGAGCGGATGCTGCAGCAGGTGCCGCCGGATTTTCAGTTTGCCGCCAAACTGATCCGGTACCTGACCCATGAGATCGATGAGGATGCCTGGCGCGGGTGTGTGAAACAGTATCGGGACGGTATTGCACCACTCATGCAGTCAGGACAGCTATCAGCGGTTTTGTTGCAGTTTCCGCCTTCTTTCCATCGGGTTCCCAAAAACAGGTGCTATCTGGCGGCACTGCTGGACGAACTCGATGGGTTGCCCATGGCAATCGAGTTCCGCCATGTGTCCTGGGCAGTAGAGAGTGTCTATTCCGAACTCGAACGGCGCAGGGTAACACTAGTTACCGTGGATACGCCGGATATAAAAGGATTGTTTCCAACGGTCGATATTATTACAAGCCCGGATCTTTTTTATGTCCGTCTGCATGGCCGCAATGCCGGGGGATGGCGCTCCGGTAACATGCAGAAGCAGTTCAACTACGACTATGCCGACAGTGAATTGCGTGAATGGGCGGAAGAGCGGATCGAGAAGATGGCCGAACATACCCGAAACGGTCTGATCTTTTTCAATAACCATGTTCAGGCCCAGGCACCCGGGAATGCCGTGAAACTGGCAGGGATGTTGAAAGACAGGGGGTTAACTTAAGGGCATAGAGTTTGTTGCGTTTGTTGCGTTTGTTGGGTTCGTTGGGTTAACGGTTACCGATCTAATGATAGCCGGTTACACATCGGCTACTGTGGTCAACACAATAAACACAAAGAACTCAATGAACACAATAACCCAGTATGGGTTCGAGGGGAAAACCAAAAACGCTTCGCTGTCATTTACTACGTGTCATTTATCGTGGCCATCCGCTTTAAGCAACAATGAATAACGCGCGTAGCGCTAATGGCGTCCGAAGGACAAATGTCTATAAATGACACCCGAAGGGTAAATGTCGCCCGAAGGGCAAATATCATCCGTAGGATAAATGACGCGCGCAGCGCTAATGTCGTCCGAAGGACAAATGTCTATAAATGACACCCGAAGGGTAAATGTCGCCCGAAG
>JAOZSO010000097.1:0-9767 GCA_029939655.1 Desulfobacterales bacterium | reverse complement strand
ACCGGTCGTACAGCCGTTGTGCACAAGTACTTTCGCAGCCAACAGCCAGGGAACGACGTTACCATCGTTTGTCACCTGAACATGCTCACACGTTGCAGCGATCTTGTGGTATGCTTCTTGATTCTCGGTGGGATGTGGTCTGACAATAATTGTCCAATCCGGGAATGCCCCTGCCAGTGCCGGGATGAGCTTTTTGAACTCATCGAACAATGCTTGTTTGTGAGCCCGCAACCCTTCTGCGAATTCCCGGCTCATGCCTTTTGCGGCCTTGCCAAAGCGCGGTTCTTCACCGGGATTTTTCACCGGCATGAACAGGTTCTGGTGAGGATAAAAAGCATTGACGTGATTGACATTCGTATTGATGAGGATGAAATTCCCATGGGTTTTGTGAATAGCTTTGATTTCTCTGGCATAGAAGTCACGCATCTCAGGTCGCAGCATGTCACCGCGTGGATTTCCCGTAATGTGGATCGGGGTCCTGGAAGACAGGTGTGGATATTGTCGCCATAAATCAGCGTTATCCTGACCCCATGCGAAGAGATGAGAAACGTGCTTTATTCCTGTAGGCGAGATCCGGCGCGAAAAAAAAGTTTCGGCCGGAAGGTGCACCAGGGCCTCTTCATCCCAGGCAACGATTTCGTGTCCAACCTTGCGCATGATCTGAAACAGTTTGCCGCCGCGTTTCGTCATGCTTTTGGAAAGGTATACACTCCTGGGGAAAGAGGAAATGCGATTGTCTATCTCCCAACGTGATCCGATCAATGCAGAGAACCCCCGGCGAGCCGCAATGCATGCCAATAAGAGCTTGGGATCAAATTCGCGCACCTGGTTTTCAACGGGAATGATGAGTGATTTTTTCACTTTTGAGCCTCTAACACTTTCCAACGTTCAGCAAAAGCGTCAAAAAGTTTCGGTTCGCTGGAAATAGCACAAATCTCCTGATTGATCCAGAACGATAGTGTCGACCAGTTATAACTGCCGAAGATAACCCAGCGCCTGCTGTTTTGTTCCACCAGGACGAATTTATTGTGCATCGGTAATTTCTCGGCATGGGAGATCCGTCGAAAGGGTATCCCGGCCGCGGTCAGCCTCTTTTCAGCCTTCAAAGATACGCGCCGGAGGGTTGGTTCTGCCAGTATTTCAAGTGAAGCTCCCCGGCGGGAAATTTTCAACAGGGTCTTGATAGCGGTTGCCCCATTGAGGTGCGATGCTGCAACACGGATACGGGCACCATCACCGAAACGCCTGAGGAAGCACGCTGCCGCATGGGATTGGGCCCGCGGCAGGAAGTGAATATTCGTGTTCGTCCCCCGTAAGGTACGGTTGCCATCTGCAAAGAAGGATTCAAAGATGCTGTGTCGTGCCCGGTGAATCCATCGCGCATGGTTCACCAGGCCTTTCACCAGGGCCGGTTCGCTGATTCCGACCAGCACGTTGTGGGCGCGGTTATGGTCGCCGATTTTGTGAATGACATCCGGTTTTTTTTCCGGGTCGTCGCCGGACGGGTTGAAGGACCCGATAAAAGCGATGGGTCTGGGATGAGAAAAGCAATATAGCTTTTCGTGAAGGTTGGGATTGCCCATCTTTCTCCCCGGCATCGGCACGCGTGGTGGCAGGTATACGGTTCGAAATCCGCTGCCCAGGCCCTGTGCCCCGGAGAGCATGGCAACCACGGCATTGTTGGCGTTTGGTACGTGGGGATTACCTTCCAGGGTCACCGTCACGTTAACATTCCGGCGATGAGCCCGGAGCAACTGCCGAGCCAGCTTCCGGTCGCGGAAATAATAGGTGACCCAGTCAATTGTCCCACCCGCCGGAACAGCTTCAATCTGCTCGGCCAATAAATCTCGCAACCGACCTGCCGGTTGATCGGGGCCACCGAAATAGATTTCATAATGAGGGCTGGCTGACAATTGTGATCTCCATCGTGCGAAAACTAATTTGTGCAACGTTAGTTTCTTAATAGGTTATTTCTTTGCATTTTATGGCAAAACTTTTTTTCATCACGAAAACACGAAAGTTGGAAAGCACGAAATTTAAGCCATCTTTTTTTCGTGTTTTCGTTATTTCGTGCTTTCGTGATTTATTATTCCTGTTCGGTTCCGGTTTATCCGGGTTAGGGTAATCTTAGGGGCTGCGTCTCAATTGGAAAGATGTGACCTTACTCCGCTTGTGGACTGACCTGAAAGATCTCACTTGAGATCTGGTCTACCTGCAATACGCTGCTGTCGCCAAGAGCCTTCTTGATCCGTGAGACCCGCTCACGCACCTCGTCAAGGGACGCTCCCGGATAACGATGACGATGAAACTCCGGCCGGTTATGCGAATCCGGAATGTAAGAGAGCAGCTTTTTTACCAACCTCCGCATGGTTGCCATAGACCAGCCATCCACCCAGTGAATCAGCGTTGGTTCCGGCAACTGGGAACGTCCTGCACTTATCTTCTCGATAACGTCAACAATTCGCTCACAGGCCAACGGCCCGTTTGTTGCTGCCAGGTGGTGATCAATCAGTACTTTGCTTTCATTGCTGTCGGCAGCGCCAAGTTCACCGTTTAAAATTTTCATCAGGGTTGCCCGCAACTGCTCGAAATTTAAACATTGATGGCTCAACCGATTGGGCAACTGGTAAAAGCCATAGTCGTAGGTGTCATTGACCGTTGCTCTGTAGGAAATGGCCGGGACTCGCATGACATAGGCTTCCACGCCTGTGGTACAACCGTTGTGGATGAGCGCCCTGGCAGCCATCAGCCAGGGGATCACGTTGCCTTCGTTGGTTACCCGCACCCGCTCGCACCGAGCGGCAATTTCGTGATAGACGTCATGCTTTTCCGTTGGATGCGGCCGGACAACAATCGTATGGTTTGGAAATGCACGTTCCAGGTTGGGAATGAGTTTTTTGAAGTCCTCGAATATGGCCAGCTTGTGATCCCGAAATCCTTCGGCGAATTCCCGGGACATGCCTCTGGCGGAACGCCCGAACGTGGGTTTGTCGTCAGGTTTTTTCAGCGGTAGAAACAGACCCTGGACCGGATAAAAGGCATTGACGTGATTAAAATTGGTATTGACCAGGATGAAATTTCCATAGGTGTTGCGGATTCTTTCGACATCATCTTCAAAGAACCCGTGCATCTCAGCTCGCAGCATGTCATTGCGCGGATTGCCGGAGATATGAATCGGCAACTGGGCCGGCAGCTGGGGGTATTGTTTCCATAAATCGACATTGTCCTGACCCCATGCGAAAAGATGGGACAGATACCCCATTGCCCCGGGGGAGAGTCGTCGCGAAAAATAGGTCTCGGGCGGCAGGTGCACAAGGGCCTCTTCATCCCAGGCAACGATTTCATGCCCAAGCTTGCGTAAAATCTTGAACATCCTGATGCTGCGAAGCGTCATACTCTTAGAGAGGTAGATGCCTCTTGGAAAAGAAGCAATACGAAAATCCAGCTGCTGGCGTGATCCTATCACTGATGAGAACCCTCGCTGTGCTGCAATGCAGGCCAGCAGCAGTTTGGGGTCGAGCTCCCGCACCTGATTTTCAACTGGAATGAGTAATAACTTGTTAATAATATTCCTCAAATTGTTAAAGTCCCATTTGGGGAATGGGAGAAAATCCCTAGCCTTTAGACAAACTTTAGTTTAACAATGTGCGGCTAAAGGGTTCCAGGGGTCCAGGGTTCAAGGATTCGAGTGATACAGTCACCCGGCGTTGGCTATCTGCAAGTAGTATGTTATTCCATGTGCCCGGAGCATGAGATGAGAACCTGTCACTTGGACCCTTGACCCCTTGGATCCTTGAACCCCAAGCCTTCGGCTTTAGCCGAAGGTGGTTGACTTGTCAGTTGTTTCCCGCTTCCCGCACAGTTTCCAGGATTGCCGTTGCCAGGCTCTTACCATCCAGTTTATGATATGCCAGCACTTCCGGTGGTGTACCACAGGCCGGGTACTCGTTTATGGCAAATTTCATATACCTTTTGGCACGTAATCCATCCAACTTCTGGGCGGTATTTAAGACCTGATCTCCCAGCCCGCCGAATTGGGAATGATTATCTAAAACAAAGATTGATTCACAATCCGCCACATTTTTTTCAAACCAATCTTCATCTATTTGATTGAGCCACGGGAAGTTAATCACTTTCAGTGAAAAGTTTTGCTCATGCAGTGTTTCAGCAGCAACCATGGCTTCGTTCAGCATGACCGGGCCGTAGGCAAACAGAATGGCATCCTGCCCATCAATCACCACCGTACCCTTGCCGGGAACAAACTGGTAATCATCCGGTAATGGAATGGTTCTGGGTGACGGTGAAATCGCCAATCGCATCATGCAGCTTTGGGTCGCCTCATTGACACACCATTTCAAGGCTTCTTTGGTCTCAATTGCATTGGCAGGCTCAATTGTAACAACGTTCGGCAGGGCGCCGAACAGCGATATATCACGGACGCTTTGATGGGATTTTCCCGGGCCGGCGGGAATCAGTCCGGCATAGTGACAAACGTAAATGATTTTGGTTTTTTCGGTGGCGTTGTTGTAAATCTGTTCGTTGGCACGGGAGGCCAGAAATACCCCGAACGAATTGACAACCGGCAGCATTCCTTGCAGGGCCAGACCACCGGCAGTGGAGACCATGTCCTGTTCGGCGATGCCGCCTTCGATAAATCGTTGCGGGAAGGTGTTTTCAAAAAGCCGCAATCCGCAATCCGCCGACAGGTCGGCGTCCATGACAACCATGTCCTCTCTATCCGCACCCAGCTCGACCAGTGCCTCGCCATACGCGGTGACGACTTTTTCGGCAGTATCTTTAAGCTTAACTCTATTTTTTTCTCTTGTTTCTATGACTTCAGAAGTCAACGCTTTCAAACCGGCGTTTTGAAGGCACTTGTTTATACTTTCGGTAAGTTCCCGGTATCCGGCTTCAAACGCATCGTCATCAGGCGCACCGGCATGCCATTTGTACAGGTATTTTTCGTCCGGCAATTCCGCCGGGCTTTCCATAAACGAAATGCCCTTACCTTTGATGGTGTCGGCAATCAACACTTTGGGTTTGTCGATGACCCCTTTAAGTTTGGAAAAGGCTTGTTCCAGGGCAGCAAAATCGTGTCCATTGCAGCGTTCAACATGCCAGCCGAAGATTTTGAATTTGGATTCCAGGTCTCCCAGGTCAATGATGTGTTTGAAGTTCTTGTCCGATTGAAACTTGTTAAAATCAACGATAACGGTGAGGTTGTTGACTTTCTGATGCGCGGTCGTCTGCAAAGACTCCCAGATCTGTCCTTCCTGCAGTTCTCCATCACCGGTCATCACCATGACCCGGCCGCCGGCCTTGTTGGCATTTTTAGCCCATGCCATTCCTTTGGCTTTGGAAATCCCCATACCCAGTGACCCCGAGTTGGCTTCAATCCCGGGTATGCTGACATCCGGGTGACCATGGGTGCCGCCGTGGCGTCTCAGATTGGTGAACCGTTCTTCAGATATGAGGCCCATGGCATACAGTACCGCGTAGTGTCCCGGAGCATCATGACCCTTGGAGGAAAAATAGATGTCTCGGTCAGGATGGGAGATGCCGACCTCTGAAATATTCATTTCGGCAAAGTAAAGGGCGGTAACAATGTCCAGTGAGCTGAAACTGGAGCCCAAATGCCCCGAGCCGGCACGTTTCACGGTGGCGATTGCATTGGTCCGGCACATATCGGCCAGTAACTGCAGTTTTGTATATTTGTCAATGTCTGCCGCGCGAACGCGTTTAAATTCTTTTTCAGGAATCAATTTAATTTCGATCATTATCGTCGGTGCTCCTTTTTAATTGTGCCATGTTGTTTATGCAACTATAGTGTATGCAGATTGACTGACTCGAGGCAACCTTGCATCACCCTCTTGAACCGTGTGCTCTGCCAGTTGCCAGTCATATTCATTGTTGACGTCAAATCCTTCATAGTCGGTAGTCAAAAACGGCATTACCACGTTGCCGGCGATGGTTCGATCTTCAAAAACAACTCGCGACTTTGCTATTTCCAGACTTGCATTCTGGACATATATTTCCGGTAAAGAGGGGTATTGGCTGCTGTGCCAGGGTTGTTCGGCCGGTCCCAGTGGCAGCAGAGGCATCATCCGATTACCGCGTATGACCCACATTTTTGCAGGATGCTGGGTGCACTTTTCCACCGCCCGCAAAGAGTCGACGCCCTGCTGGGATGAAAATGCCTGCCACGCCCGCTGGATGGTTGCCGGCAGTCGAAAGGGGCTGGTTGGCCGCAAGATGCTGAAACAGTCATATTTGCGGTCCGCTTCCGCCAGGCGGCAAAGAGTGAACTCCACCCATTCAATATCGGGTGACTGATCGCCGGCCAGCGCTGCAGGTCTCAGAAACGGTACTTGCGCACCATAGTGTTTTGCAATCTCCGCATAATGTTCCGAATCCGTCGAGACAATCACATCGCTGAAAATGCCACTGTCGATGGCGGCCGCAATCGTATACGCCATGAGCGGGTGATTTGCCAGTGGTCGAATGTTTTTGTCCGGAACACGCTTGGAACCGGCCCGTGCCGGTATCAGTGCAACAATGCTGCAATCTTGGATAGTCATTTCTTTACAGTTTCTCGGGATCAATATTTATGATGATGTTTTTCAAGTCAGAGTAAACGTCCAGGGCTTCCGTTCCAGGCTCCCGCGTGCCGTTGCCGGATTGTTTCAATCCGCCAAAGGGCATATGGGGTTCGCTGCCGAAAGTGCCGGCGTTGACGACAGCAACGCCTGTCTGAATTTTCCGGCAAAACTCCATGGCCCGGTCAAAGTTACGGGTATGAATACAAGCGGTAAGACCATAGGGTGAGTCGTTGGACAATTGCAAAGCCTCGTGGAAATCACCGACACGGTAAAGACAGGTTATGGGTCCGAACAGTTCTAAGGTGGAAATATCGTCCTTGGGATCGACATTTTCAATCAAAGTGGGTGCCATATAATAACCACCTTTATGAGCATCATCGGTGAGTCGGTGACCGCCGGATAAAACCACAGCACCGTTCTGCTGAGCATCCTGGATTGCCATGAGCATGTTATTGAGCTGTTTTTCATTGATCACCGGGCCGAGGTCATTATCATCCCCCGGGCCAACACTGAGCGCATGGGTACGTTCGATCAGCATGTCGCGAAATTGATCATAAACGACATCAAAGATGATGATACGACTGCCTGATGCACATCGCTGTCCGGCATTACTGAAAGCCGAAAGCAACACCCATTTTGCAGCTGATTCCAGATCGGCATCGTCGCAGACGACCAGCGGATTTTTGCCGCCCAGCTCGAGTGACACCTTGACCAAATGCTCGCCGGCAATTGAGGCGATTTGACGACCCACTGCGGTGGACCCGGTAAAGCTGATAACATCTACTTCCGGGTCGGCAACCAGAGGTGCGCCGGCCTCCTGGCCATATCCCTGGATAACATTGAGGACGCCCGGCGGCAAACCCGCTTCGTGCGCCAACCGGGCAAAATACCAGGCCGTAGCCGGTGTGTCTTCCGCGGCTTTCAATACAGCTGCATTGCCGCAAATCAAAGCCGGGAATACCTTCCAGGCCACGTTGGCAATCGGCGTGTTGGCAGCGATGATCAGTGCGGCGACCCCCAGTGGTTGCCGCACGGTCATGGCATACTTGTTGGGCACCGCGCTGGTGGTGGTTCGGCCGTAAAAACGGCGGCCTTCGCCGGCCGCAAATTCTCCTTGAGCAATGGCGCCGCCGGTCTCACCAAGCGCTGAAGCAAAGGACATGCCGGTTTCCATGGCAACGATCGCAGCGATCTCTTTTTGATGTTTACGCATGGCCTGGGCAATATCGTGAAGTATGTCGCCGCGCTGCACCGGGGTCTGTTCCGCCCATGCAGCCTGAGCAGTGCCGGCGGCCTGAATTGCATTTTGAACGTCCTGTGACCTGGATCGGGCAACGGTACACAGTTTATGGCCGGTATCCGGTGACAATTTGTCAAAAGTTTCCCGCGATATGGCAGCACACTCTTGACCGTTGATCCAGTTGGGAATCATGTCGGGGAGGCTATTCGGTTTCATTGTAACTCCGTATTTTGTTTATTCCGTTATTTCAACCTGCGCCTTTAGGCCAGGTCAGAGATATTTGGCTATTCTGATGGTGATAGTTACTGAAATCCGAAGCACGAAATTCGAAATTCTAAACAATACCTAATGATCCAAATTCGAATGATCAAAACAAGGCCTTGGCGATACAAGTTCAAACACCATGTTTGAATCATTTGAGCATTCGATATTTGGATTTGCCCTTCGACCTTGCTCAGGGCGGTGAGCCTGTCGAACCGTTTCGTATTTCGATATTCGGATTTAGAATTTATCACACGCTGAATGTGCATAACATTAACTCTTATAGGGTTGAATCAGTGCCGGGCCCTTTGGACCCGTGCATCTACTCTTTCCATCACCATGCCGTGAAACCGCCGTCGACAATCAGTTCAGTACCGGTTACATAGGCGGATGCTTTTGAGGCCAGAAAAAGCAACGGCCCACCTATATCTTCAGCGGTAGCCATTCTTCCCAAAGGGACGCGATTGCAGAATTTGCGTTTGAATTCTTCGTCCTGGCCGCCCAATACACCGCCGGGTGACAACGCATTCACACGCACACCATGTGGGGCCCAATGTGTTGCCAGGTAACGGGTCAGATTGACAAGCGCGGCCTTGGAGGCGCCATAAGCCGGTGGCTTGAGAAACGGCGGATCCCCCGGGATGTGATCATAAAACCGTGCATCGGGTGAAACGCCGGCATACAGTGATCCGATATTGATAATCGAACCCCGCCCGGCCTTGACCATCCGGGAACCGAACACCTGGGACACCAGAAACGATCCCAGGGTATTGACTTCAAGAATCTCCTGGTTTTCCTCCAGTGGTATATCTTCCAGACGGTAGGCTTTGGCCGCATTGGCAGGCGGACGGTCGATTCCGGCATTGTTCACCAGGATGGTGGGAGTTCCAAAAGCAGCAAAACAATTTTGGTATGAGGCTTCCAGTGCTTGACGATCCCGGACATCAGTGCGATCCAGTTTCAGACGGGTTTTATCATGGCACGTTTGCAGCCTGGCAAAATCTTCCGAAATCTTTGATTCGGCCAGGTCAAGAGCGAATACCGAAGCTCCCGCACCCAGCAGGGCTTCTATCCAGATGGGACCCAACTTGCCCAAGGCACCGGTTACGACGGCAACTTCAGTCTCTAAGTCGAACAAATTTTTCACGATGCCGCCTTTGCCAGATGCTCGGAGCCGTTTAATGCTTCAAAGGTGATGGCATCATCTTCTTGCATGCCCGCGTGGGTTACCCGCCCGATGACTTTATCGATATCGTAGGGCGGTAAACCATCACCGGGTGATTTGAAGGCAATGTCTTCGCGTCGTATCATATGGCCTGCCGGTAAATCACGTGCAGCAACCATTTTTTTGCCCATCTTGGTGATGGGGTTTACCTCGCTGCTATAAGTTTGCTTGACGCCGTCACCCATGGCAGCTTTTGTGCGCTGCAGGTCTCTGACCAGCTTGCGAAAACCGGTGGGTTCCAATGAAAAAGCATGATCCGTGCCTTTCAAGGTATGGTTGAGGGTGAAGTGTTTTTCGATCACGCGGGCGCCCAGCATATAAGCCGCTATGGCCATGGCGATACCATTGTCGTGGGAAGACAGACCGACGGTAGTTTTGGGAAAGCGCTCGCGGAAAGTTGTGATCACATTCAGATTGAGTTCTTCGAATTCCGCCGGATAGC
>JAOZSO010000096.1:0-9782 GCA_029939655.1 Desulfobacterales bacterium | reverse complement strand
CGAATGATCAAAACAAGACCTTGGAGATACAAGTTCAAGCACTATGTTTGAATCATTTGAGCATTTGATATTTGGATTTGTTTCGTATTTCGATATTCGGATTTAGAATTTATCACACGCTGGATGTGCATAATATTAATCCCTTATAGGGCTGAATTAGTGCCGGGCTCTTTGGACCCGGGTATCTACTTTGTGTTTCAAGAGGACTTTTCTGCTCTGAATGGCATCCTGTATGGGTCGATCCGTAGCGCGGTACTCAAGCAGCCAATCGCCACCATAGGAGAGATCTAACAAGCGATTAACCAGCACCGGTAAATCAACAAAACCATCTCCTAAGCGCGCACGAACGCCGACATGATTTTTTTGTTTCAGGTGTACGGAGATGAGTTGCCGGCTTTCCACACGCTCCCAAAACAGTTTAGTGTCTCCTATCGTCATGCCGTCCTGATAATAATTATTGGCCTCATCATATGCCAGACAGGCATTGCCTTGGGTTGCTAAATTTAGAATGACATAGGGTGGCAATTGGCTGTTTTCCACGGCCAGCGTTACCGGACACTCAGGTGTCAGCGACTGATACCGATGCAGATTGGACACCGCCGTGTTTTCATCCACTGCCTGTTCAACCACCATGTGCACCAGACGAAGTCGTGCTTTGGTGGGTGACAGCAGGTAGGCCAGTTTTTTACCCCGAATGATGCCGGCATCATCCTCTACCCTGTTTTCTGGCCGGTCCATCCAGGGATGCGCTATTGCATAGCTGAGTACGAGTTCAGAACTTATCTGTAGCAGCTGGCCAATGCGGTTGATTGACCGCCGGTCTTGGGTCTGCAGCCACGGAACGTCGTTGGAATTATGATCGTGGACGGCAACGCAAAGACGCTGCCATTCACTATCACTATAATGCTGCATCGCTGTTTCCAGCCCCTGAAGAATCTCTCCGAACTCGGATTTGCGCAGATAATTACCGTCTCGAATTTCTATGTGCATGAACCCGTTTTGAACAAAGTCCTCAATGAGTCTTTCAAAACGATCGTTGTCGGCCAGGCGTTTGGCTAAACAATTGGTCACGATGCCGAGTTTGTCAAACATGGCTTACTCCTGCAACATTGAAAGCCTGGCCCGGAAATTTCACGAACCTGAAATGCTCGGGCTAAGGTGTATCATCAAGGCGGTCCGGCAAGCCCAGGCGATGAGCAATTTCACGTAACTGCACCAACACAGGGTAGGCCACCGGCACGCCGTCGGACCGCATTTGCCGTTGGCGCTGAAGAGACATTTCTCCAGGCAGCCTGATCGGTTCAGCTCCTTCCATGGGTGTCGAGGTGCGGATTTCACGAATGCGCATATCCATCTCGGCTTTGAATTCAGCCATATCTCTGAAAAGATCCGGCCGCATGGTGAAAATTACCTGACCGGAGTTGGTGGGGGTGTTAAAATCCTTGTTGAAGTCGATTACGGCACTACCGAAGGCGGCGGTGTTAAGAACACCCGCCAATGCCCCGATCACGAAATTGAGACCATAGCCTTTATGCTCACCTATCGGCAGTAAAAAACCGTCCTTGATTCGCCGGGGATCCGTCAGTGATTGTCCCTTTTTATCCACCATCCAACCGATGGGAAATTCCTCGCCTTTTTGAGCAGCTACCTTGACTTTCCCGTAGGAAGCGGTGGTGGTGGCCATATCGAGTACAATGGGTGGTTCTTTCCCGGTGGGAATGGCAAAAGCGATGGGATTGGTACTTAGGAGAAGATCCGTCCCACCCCAAGGGGGCATGTGATTGGCGTTACCGATAGCCATATACATAGAGATCAGGTCATGAGGGAGGGCCAATGCCGCGTAAACACCGCCGGCACCGGCATGGTTGCTGTTGCAAATACCCACCCAGGCCATCCCGCTTACTTCGGCCTTTTGAATGGATAGCTCCACTGCCTGGGTGACCACGACTTGCCCTAGACCGTTGTCGCCATCCACGACGGCACTGACAGGGGTTTCCCGTTTAATCTTGATATCCGGGCGCAGGTTATAGCCCCCCGCCTCTATCCGTTGGCAGTAAGGGGGCAAGCGGAAGATTCCATGACCGTGCATGCCCCGCAGATCTGCTTCAATCATTCGCTTGGAACAGGTGCGGGCATGGTCAGTGGTCACACCCAGTCCAACCAAGACGCTTTCTATAAAATTTTCCAGCCGTTCTACGGCAAATACATGTTTGTCCATGGTCTCTCCAGTGGTCAAGATTGTACAAGATCGTCGTAGAAGGATATTATCGCAGCATTATCCCATTCTCCCCGACCTTTGGCAACCAGTGATGTCAGGGCTTGGGCGTGCAGACAGCTAAGGGGCAATGGAAAATTCAGTTGGCGGCTCAAATCAAGTATCAGGCGAACATCTTTGAGGTGAAAGGCGAGTTTCCCCTCGGCCGGTATAAAATCCTGGGTGGTCATTTTAAGACCTTTCATATCTACGGCCTTGGAGTATGCGGCCGAGTTTTTAAGTACATTCAGCATCTGTTCGGCGTCCACGCCGGCCCTTTTCCCCAAAGAAAGACCTTCCGCCAGGACCATGCGGTTCATTCCCAGGACTAGATTGACAATCAACTTCATCAGTGCACCGGATCCGTTGAGGCCTAAATAGAAAGTTTGAACTGCCATGGCTGCGAAAACAGCATCACATTGCTGAAAAATTGATTTCTCACCACCGACCATAAAGGTGATGTCTTTCTCGGCACACATTTTGGAGGTCCCACTAATGGTGGCGTCTAACATTGCGATGCTTGAATTTAGTAACTGTGAAGCCAGGGCCTTTGACATTTCAGGATCGGCCGTGGTGGTATCGATCAGAATCAAATTTCCCCGGTTGCTTTCATTTAAGCGTAAGGTCTTGTACACCACCTCGTTGACCACATGCGAATTGGGCAGGGAAAGAATGATGACATCCACCTGTGCCGGCATGGTTTCCGGATTTTCTGTTTTTTGGCCGCCGGCTGCGGTGAATGCCGCTACTTTATTCGAATCCAGATCAAAGCCTATAACGCGAAAGCCGGCTTTGATAAGGTTGTGTGCCATACCGCTGCCCATCAAACCCAAGCCCACAAAACCGATTGTTCTATTCATATGCTATTCCAAAATCCTATTTATTAGAAGGGCTAAAGGTTCGAGATGTACTGGTTGAAAAAAACCGGCATTCTCACAAAGGGAGAATGCCAGTTTTTATCTTTGTGAAACATGGCGTCTAATTATTGACCCGAAATCTTTTTGACCAGTACGCGGTACGCTTCCTGGTTCACCGGGCGGAGCTTGTCGTAATCAGGACCATCCATGTATTCAATATTCTCACCGATTCGCTTCATCAATTTTTTGTAGGTTTTGTCCGTGTTAAGCTTGGCGAACGCATCCCGTAAAATTTTCATACGATCTTCCGGCACCCCTTTGGGTGCCATGACGATGCGATCCATTGTCCCGGTCTCGTATCCCAATTCCTTGAGATTGGGGACATCCGGAAAAACCCGGGTGTTACCGGCGCTCGCAAGAGCACGGATTTTACCGGCTTCCACAAGGGGGCCGGCCTGGGAAGGAAAGGACATCATGAAGTCACCATCTCCGGCAAGGATTGCCTGCATGGCCGGGCCACCGCCTTTGTAGGGAATGTATGTAGCATCGACACCTGCCTCCAACAGAACCCTGGCACCCGGGGTCATGGTTGCGCCCCAGTTTCCGGAAGTGGTAAATATCAGCTTTCCGGGACTCTTTTTGCCATATGCAAGCATGTCATCAAGGGTTTTCCAGGGCTTATCAGCTCGCACAACGACACTGGAGGCGCCATAATTGATCCTGCAAACAGATTTCAGGTCTTTGATGGTGTCGTAGGGGAGTTTTTCAAGCAGGGGCTGAAGCTGGTCGATATAGTTGTGGGTAAAGATCAATGTATATCCGTCCGGTTTGGCTTTGATTGCCGCTGCCGTGCCTGTTTGTCCGCCGGCGCCCGGCATCAGTTTGACTACCACGGCCTGGCCCAGGTATGACGGGATGACACTGGTAAAAACACGGGCATTCAGGTCATGAGACCCACCGGCTCCCAGCGGGATGATGAGGGTAATCGGCTTGCTTGGATAGTTATCGGCTATTACGGGTGACAGGCCGACAAAAACCAGAAGCACTGCCACTAACATTGAACGAGATAATTTTCGAATAGACATGCTGTATCCTCCTTTATATGGTTGGTGTTGACATGGGAGTAATTTGTGTAATGAAACAATCTATTTCAGATAACCGGATATCACCTCCTCTCATCCTTAAGACGGCGGTTCTTTTATATGTTTGTTCCGCAGACGGGCACTTCGCCACCACAGCCCGGCCGTTATAAAAGGGGTGATGGCCAGTATCACTGCGGTGATGGGACGTGCAGCGAAAATGTAGTGCAGGGTATCGCCTCGTCCCAGATTTATGGTTTGGCCGAAAGAATATTCAAGAACCGGTCCCAGGATGTAACCCATGACCATGGGCGTGACGTCAAAATTTAATTTTTTGGCAGCATAGCCGAAAACACCAAAAAAGACCAGCACCAGCAGATCAAAGGGGTCCGAACGATATACATAGGAGCCGGCAAAGGCAAATATGGCTGTCAACGGCAAAAGTGCTGATTTCCGGATAGTCACGACCTTGGCAAATAACGGGATGGTGAGATAACCGAGGACGAGAAAAATGATATTTGCAAAAAGCATGGCCACCAGGAGGGCAAAGACCAGTGGTCCCTGTTCGGTGAAAAGCTGTGGTCCCGGACGCAAACCCTGGGCGATAAAAGCACCCAGCAGGATGGCCGTGATCTTGTCTCCGGGAATACCCAGGGTCAGCAGTGGTACCAGGGTGGGGCCGTTTACGGCATTGTTGGCTGCTTCAGCCGCTGCAATCCCATCCAGTTCGCCCTTGCCGTATGTTTCCGGGTGCTTGGAAGCATTTTTGGCGGCAGCATACCCCACAAAGGCTGAAACCACTTGACCAACACCGGGGATAATCCCCAGAGAGGTACCGATGGCAGTGGATCTGATAATGGTCTTGATGCTCCGGCGGAATTCCTTAAAGGTTAATTTTTCCCCCGCCTTGAGATTGAATTCCTCGGCAACGAAAGAGGTTATTTTCTTTTCAACGGCCTGAAGAATTTCAGGAATGGCAAACAGACCGATGAGCATTGGAAGCAGGGGAATGCCGGATTTGATTTCGAAAAAGCCGAAAGTGAAACGGGACATGCCGCCCAGAGGATCCTGACCGATCATGGAAAAAAAGAGCCCGATGAAGCACATGACCAGTCCTTTGATAAACAGGCCTGATGTGGTGGCGGAGATGATAATGAGGCTGAGCAGAATAATCGCCCCCAGTTCCGGCGGGCCGATTTTCATGGCCATGATTGCAATGGGACCGATAAACAAGATGGTGAGGATATCACTTGACAAGTCTCCGCAGACCGAGGCGAAAAGCGCCATTTCCATGGCTTTGCGCGATTTTCCCTTCTTGGTCAAAGACGGTCCGTCAAATGTGGTTGCCACAGAGGCGCCGGTGCCGGGCATGGATACCAGGATTGCCGGTATGCTGCCACCGTATATGCCTCCTTTGTATACACCTATCAGAAATGGAATGCCCACCATGGGGTCCATAAAAAACGAAATCGGCAGTAAGACCGCCATGGCCATGATGGTTGTAAAACCGGGAAGCGCGCCAACGAACATTCCCAACATGAGACCCAAGCCCATCATGCCGAATGTGTCCCATCGCAAGGTAAGCAGTACTCCCTGTAAAAAATTATCCCACATTTAAATAGCCTTTCCGGAACATATGCCAGATATCAAACCATTGGGTTGTTTCCGTGGTTGCATCGGTCGATCAAAAAAAAGGAAATTCCGGCAAGGAAACTTTCAACAGTCGTGTGAAGACAAAATAGATACCCAGAGGCACACCGACACTCACGACAATTCCAACCAGAATATTGCGGTTACCGTAAAAGGTGGACAGGGTGCCGGCCACCAGAATGCTGGAGAGGACAAACCCCAGGTGCTCAAACAAAAGCGCATAAGCGAAAAAAACGACAAGGGAGGCGATGATGCGAAAATAGCCTTGCCGTGTGACTTCTGTAAAAAGGTTTTTATCTTTGAGTCGAAAACTGATCACTAAATACCAGATATTCAGAAAGATAAGGGATAGGATTGCCAACTGGGGAAACAGGGTCGGTTTTAATCCCATTAAACTGCGGCCCATAAAAAGCATTGGCTTCTGGATCTGGTAGGGAATGGTGAAAAACATGATGGTCCATAAAATGAGAAGAAATATGGCTGTGACGGTATTGTAATTGATACGGCGATACCACGGATCGTTGTGACTGCTGCTTTCACGGCTCTTTTTCATTTGATCAGACCTTGTTCACTATTTTTACGGCGATCTTTACTCAAAACCTGTTTTACCATCATTAATTATTCTTCCGTATCCCATCCCGGAGGCGGGTAGTCATTTTCGGAATCATCGATGAATATGATGTTGGCAGCTTCTTTTGACGGTACGCCACCATAGGCAAAAACGAGCTCCACCTCATCTGTGCGGCTGGCATTGGCAACCCCGTGAATGATTCCCTCCGGCGCGAAAACAAATGTGCCTGGCGGGCATTTCGTTATGGCGGCTTCCGGGCCCAAAAACAACGTCATTGTTCCTCTGACGATATACATGGCGGCTTCGGCGCTCAAATGAACGTGCCGTTCGTTGGCCGTATGAGGTGGGATGATCGTGCGCCCCATGGAAATTCGCTTGGAGCCGCATACGGTATCGTTAATGCCGAATTTTATGGCCAATCCCTTTTCATATTCGGTGTCGGTGAAAACATCTGAATGATGTCCTGATTTCGGGGGAACATTGATTAATTCGGGTAGATTTTCCAGTTTGACGTATTTTGTCATTTTTAGAGTCCTTTCATAGCATTTATAGTTGTGCAGGCGCCCTCGCAGCACGAGTGGGGACAAAGAGAGTTATACGTATTGTCGCTGAAAAAGCGATATAATGATATCCTGTCCATTATCTGAATCAGTTTTAGTCAAGATCTTGTACACAGTCAAGCAAAAAAATTCACTCGCAAGAAAAAAGTAATCATCACGTTATCACTATATTAAAAGCCGGTTTAGGGAAGTTGAATAATTGTTTTCTGTGAAACATCAGGTAATTTTTACCCATATCAAAATATATTTCCTAAAAAAAGACCTTGCTTTGTCAGGATAAGCTTTCGATTCTTTATCCGGAAATATAATCCTGGTCACCTGATCCGGGTGACGCAATTTCCTATAATTCCTTTTCTAAAGACATATTCACAATCGGAACGCCCACAAGCGATCCCCATTCCGTCCAGGATCCGTCATATACTTTTGCACGGGGGTAGCCGAGCAGGAATTTTGCAACAAACCACGCCATGGATCCACGATGACTCAAGCGGCAATAGGAAACAAGCTCCTTGTCCGGTGTCGCTCCCACAGTCGAGTAAGCTTCCTGAAGTTCGCCCTGAGTCTTGTAAGTATTATCCTCGTTCAGCAAATTCATGTAATACAGATTCCGGGCACCGGGGATGTGCCCTTTTCTCACGGCACCATGATCCACCGGAAACCAGTCCGGCGATACCCGTTTGCCGACATATTCTTCCTTTGTACGCATGTCCAGCAACACCCTGTCGGGATTAGAAAGTCCGGCTAATACGCCGTCGCGCCCAATCCGGCAATCCTCTTCCAAGGGTCGGACGGGATAATCGGTGGGCGTGAAATTAGGCACGTCTGTGGTTATCGGGAGATCTTCGTAAAGCCACAGATTCATATCGCCGTTCATGATTTTCATATTCTTATGACCCCGCATGGCGCATACCCAGAAGGCATAATTGTTGAACTGAATCTGATCGCTGTAAAAAACGATGGTCGTGTCATGGCTTATGCCGCTTTTTGACATCAAGTTGCTGAAACCTTCGGGTGTTGCGAAATCGCGCATTTCAGGATGCCACAGTGTTTCTTTCCAAGGCCAGAGTAGGGTACCCGGAATATGGCTGGCGTAATAGGCATCCGGATCCTTGAGGGCGCCGATTTCAATTAGCCGGACATCCGGGTTATTTAAATTCTCAGCAATCCAATCGGTACTCGCTAACCACTCGCTTGTAGCTTTTTCACTCATAATGACTCCTTAAACGTTATCAGATTATTTTTTTTTGGCGTCGGTATATGATTTCATCACCTCGGACCAAGAGCTTTTTAATAAAGCGTGGTGCGTGAACGGCCAACCATCGCACCGAGTTGTGAAACCGGTTCATGGGTTTGTTCCAGGGGCAGACCGCGATACAACGTCCGCCGCAGCTGGGCCATTTTCTCTTGTTCATGCCCCAGAAGATGATACATTTTTCGGCGTTGATCCACCATTTGCGAAATCCCGGATTGTTGTGGACGGGATTGGGGATGTCGTTACTGGGCGTGCCTTTGGGTACTGCGCCGGACGGGCAGAATTTAGCACAACTTTCACAGGCCATACAAAAATCATGGGTGCCGAAGGCAATGGGTTTGTCCGGAAGCAGGGGCAGGTCTGTGGTAACCGCTTTCAGGCGCATGTTGTTGCCGTATTCCGGAGAAAGCACCCGGCCGGTGCGGCAGAATTCGCCGACGCCGGCATCCAGCGCGATGGGCACCATGTTCAATTCTGGATCACCTCCGCCCCTGGTTTCACGGTACATGGCATCATAGCCAAGGCCGCGGATAAAATCCGTGAGTTGAGTCGTAGCAAGTTTAAGTCGGGAATAGGCATCGGCGGAAGAAGCCCAGGAAAAATAAGAGGGCGCAAGGTCGATCAGACTGGGTTTGTGCTGCATAACAACCACGATGGCATACTTGTGTGAGATGTCGACATCCTTGTAGAGCCAGCGTTGATCCAGCTTTGTGATGTGCACCATGTCGGCTCCGAACAGCAGGCCCACCTTTTTGATGATCCTGGACATCCTGGCTTTGTCGTTGATATCCACCCGGCCCGGCTCGGGCGTGACCGGAAACGGAACCGGGTCGTATTCGCAGCAGGCGCGATAGCCGGCATCGGCCAGCGCGCGGCCGAAACGGTCCTCCATGTCCAATTCTTCATATGCAAGCGGGGTGAGATAATGGTCATGGCCGGTTCGCGCCTTGAATTTTTTCCGAAGCGCTTCGCCATGGGGATTGTCGGGACGCATGCATAAGAAAGCCATGCGCTTTTTTTCAAAACGTTCGATGGGTCCGGTGATATAGCGCTGGTAGGTGGGCTGGTCGACTTCTTTAACCCCCAGCCTTTTTCTAAATGCTTCCTGTTTCTGCAATTGCTCTTCATATGGTAGAAGCGCTTTTTCGAGTCTTTGCATAGGGGTGGTGTCCATGGCGGCCGACCTTTTTGAAGATCGCATTTCAAGATTGGAACTTTGATGCGATCGATTTTTCGATTTTTCTTTCAAATAAAACCTCTAGGGACTGAGTATCATCTTAGCAAGGGCAAGGACGATAAAGACAACAAACATTCTTTTGACCCAGATATTTCCAATCCTTTCAGCATAATGTGCGCCTATATATGATCCCACCAGACATCCCGTCAGCATCGCCAGACCCAGAGGATAATCAATGGCATCATTCATGGCAAACACGGTGGCAGCTGTTACGGTCATGAAGATGGAGCCGATTTTTTGTGTGGCGGCACTTTGGATGAACGTTTGTCGGAACCAGCCAATCAGTATATAGATCGAGAAGGTGCCGGCCATGGCGCCATAA
>JAOZSO010000095.1:0-9784 GCA_029939655.1 Desulfobacterales bacterium | reverse complement strand
GAGCGAAGACGGAAGCCGAAGGCGAAGACGGGTATTTTAATGGGACCACGGGTTTCCCCGTGGGGTTCCATTCGGCAAATCTTTCCCTGGATTCTCTGACTGCTGTCAAAATATCCTTGGTGGTGGCTTTCGTTTTAATGCCTGGATTTTTACCGCCGTCGTGTCTGTTTCCGCGATTTTTTCCAGTCGATATCCTTTTCCCTGCGCTGCTTGCGGGTCATTTTTTTGGGTTCGATAACTTCGATTTGCTCGGTCATCTCCGGGAAAAAACTGCCGGGGAACCTGTCCTGTTTTCTGGATTTGGGGGGCTCTTTGGGTTTCGCCACCCTCGGTTCTTTCGGCAGTGGTGGTGCCGTGAAACAGTCCACGGGAATGCTTCTGGCCAGGAAAAGATTCTCGCCGGCCTGCAAAAAGAGTGTTCCCTGCTGAATGGCGTTATCGACGCTGACTGTCAACAATGCCGGAGACGCATCGATTCGCCTGCCAATCCTTTTGGCCATATTTTTGTCAGATGAGAGAATTACATGGTTGCGGCCCATGGGAAGAATTCCCTTTTCGAGAATCGCGTGCAACGCTTTTGGGCGGATACAGGTAAAAAGCAGTTTTGGCAGGTTTTCCGGTGATACTCGTTTGGGGATCTGTTGTCCATCCTTGGCGCGAATACGGTTTTCGCTGATTTCAAGGAGTGGGCCCGGCAGGGATATCATCATCTCGTTGATATTTGCCTGGCGAAACGACCGCCACCCGTTTTCTTCATGAACGGCCTTGAGAAGTTCCTTGATTTTGACATACCCCTCCTTATCCAGCACCAGGCCGAATTCATCCGGCCTCAGACCCAGGACGTATTTGAGGAATTTGGCTTTTTTTTTCAGATCATTTGTGTGGGGCATGGATCACCAGAAATCTCATTCTTCTATTCAGATTTGCTTGCTAAGTTTGGATGCAATAGGTTAAATTGCCACCCCGCCTACTACTATTGAGTATGTCTATACCGCAATATTCACCCATTATAAACATTTTTTCGGAACTATGAACAAAATCGGGATGCTTGACCTGATTTCACGTCTCTGATAAATAAAATTGTACCTAACTTTATTTATGAAAGGATATGTAATTCATGAACTATCAAAAATCACGATCTTTATTTGAGCACGCCGTCGAAGTCATTCCCGGGGGTGTGAACAGTCCGGTACGTGCCTGCAAGTCTGTTGGATGCGATCCCCTGTTCATAGATAGGGCAGACGGCTGCATGATTTACGATGCAGACGGTAACGGCTATATCGATTATGTGGGATCCTGGGGCCCTATGATCCTGGGACACCGGCATCCTTCCGTACTCAATGCCATTGCTTCAACCCTGAAGCGGGGTACCAGTTTTGGCGCTCCCACGGATCTTGAAATCGAACTGGCGGAGATGGTGGTGGCGGCGGTTCCTTCCATGGAGATGGTGCGGTTTGTCAATTCCGGCACCGAGGCCACCATGAGTGCCATCCGCCTGGCGAGAGGGGTTACCGGGCGGGATCTGATTATCAAATTTGATGGATGCTACCATGGTCATGCCGACACGCTCCTGGTGGAAGCAGGCTCGGGTGTGGCGACACTGGGTATACCCGGCAGCCCGGGCGTGCCGGAATGCTTTGCCGAAAAGACCTTGTCCCTTCCTTACAACGACATCGCTCAGATTAACCATATTATGAAGGAAAAGGGGACAGACGTGGCCTGTGTGATTGTTGAGCCCGTAGCGGGAAACATGGGACTGGTACCACCCGCACAAGGATTTCTGGAGGCATTGCGTGAACTGACACATGAGACCGGCAGTATCCTCATTTTTGACGAGGTCATTACCGGTTTTCGTGTGGCATACGGCGGTGCCCAGGAGTTTTACAACATCATGCCGGACATTACGACACTGGGAAAGATCATCGGCGGGGGAATGCCCGTGGGCGCTTACGGTGGCAGTGGAGAGATCATGTCTAGAATTGCCCCGGAAGGGCCGGTTTATCAGGCGGGAACTTTGTCCGGGAACCCATTGGCCATGTCGGCAGGGATTGCCATGTTGAACGAACTGAAACAACCGGGGTTTTATGAATCCCTGGACAAACGTGCTGAAAGCCTGGAACAGGGGTTATGTGCCGCTATCGAAAAGACCGGCGCTTCTGCCCAGGTCGGCAGGGTCGCTTCCATTCTGGGCCTGTTTTTTACCCGACAGTCCGTTCAAAATATAGAGGATGCCAAAACGTCCAATCTGGAAATGTTCTCCGCTTATTTTGCGGGTATGCGTGAGCAGGGGGTATATCTTGCCCCATCGCAATTCGAATCCATGTTTATATCGGCGGCCCATGAGAAAGAGCATATTGAAAAGACGGTGGATGCTGCAGAGAAGGTATTTAGAAATTTATCATAAAGGATAGCTATAAGCCATAAGCCGTAAGCCCTAAGCAGCTTACAGCTTACAGCCTATAGCCTACAGCTTATTATGGACCAGGACACTATACTGGAAATACTGGGTAGCGGCGGATCGGAACTCGAAGCTCTTAAAGAGAATCAGGCGCAATTGGCCGGTTTTCTGGAGCTTGTCGAGATGGTGGACAAGCTGCCGGAAATGGATCGCCGGGTATCCGAGGATGGTGTAAGCCTCTACCATGCCATTTCCAAAGAAAAAGAGATGGCGGCTCTCGAAGCGGCTTTGGGTGCTTTTTTTGGTGAGCCCGTCAAACGGGCAGGGGAACCTCTCTCAAGTGATCTGATTGACAACCTCACCATCAGCTATCTGGGCGGTGTCAAGGAGGACCAGACGCTGTTCCTTAAAAAAATCAACCAGTGCGAGCTGTATGGAGCACTTTTCCCGTGGCAGCGAAAGGTCAATGTCATTACCGTTCATCTGGGTTTGTACAACCCTGTCATGTCGGATGATGACTATGAAAAACTGGAAAAACTGGTAACGGAAACCATTGCCCATCGGGTGTCGGAGGAGGTGGAAAGCGGTCTGGCAGGCCAGGTGCAGGGGATCAGCCTGCCGTCGTTTTTGCAAATGTCGGAAATGGAGGGGTCCACGTGTTCGTTGAGGATCAGCTCCGAAGATAACACCGGTATGCTGCATCTTCTTAATGGTAACCTCATCGACGCAGAAACCGACGAACTGAAACACAAGGACGCGGCATACGCCATTCTCGGCTGGGACAATCCCGGCATCGAAATTCTCAAGGCAGTGGGCCGAACCCAGGATGAAATCAAGTTACCTCTGATACACCTGCTCATGGACAGCATGAGACAGAAGGATCAGCGGGAATTTGAAAAAGGTGCACCACCACCGGTACCCAAGCCGGAGATGTCGAAACCGACTATAGAAACCGACAGGACAGAAGTCGCCCCGGAAAAAGAAAACCCTGACAAGCAATCAGACGGACCTGCTGAAGAGATACCCCCTGAGCCACAGGAAAAAGAACCTGAAGCCGATGACGCTATCGACGACGCCTTGATTCAGAAGGATACATCCCGGAATGCAAAACGTCAGACGGTGAACAAAGCCGCAAGCAACTTAAAGCCGAAAAAAAAGTTCCCCATGGCAATGGTGACAGTATTGGCGATCTTGATTCTGTGTGTTGCCGGGTATTTTATTTTTCAGGGCATAAAGGGGGACCCCGTTGCCAGCGACTATCAGCAGCTCATGACCAAGGTGGAGCAGCTCACGATTGCGGATGCGCAGGAAAAACTGCTGATGGATTTTATCAATACGCATGAGCCTGGAGAGGATACCACCAGGGCCGAAATGAAACTTCAGGAAATCTGGCTGCAAAACGAGGATGACAATTATCAAAAGACCATTGATGCGGTCAATAAACTGCCGATTGACCAGGCGTTCGAGGAGAATGCCAGAGCGATCTACACCCGGTTTCTGGAAAAGTATCCCAATACGCCACATGCGGAAGATATTCAACAAGCTGTTTCTGAGATGTCTGGTTTGTCGGAAGATATTGTTTTCAGCAACTTAAGGAATCCGGGGGAAAAAGATTATATCCAGAAGATTGATTTGTATAAAAACTACCTGTCTCTTTATCCCCAGGGTAAGCACCGTGATTCCGTGAAACAGATGTTTTCGGAGACACTGGGCGAGTCCTATATGAACTTCAAAAGAGAGATCGCGATATGTGAACGGGATGCCATGTGGGACACGTGCCTAACGATATGTGACGACTACCTGACGGCTTTTTCAGCCTATTTGGATACCGGCGAGGTACAGACCATTCAGAACCGTATGCTGATGGAAAAGGATTATCTTGTTTTGCAGACCCAGGTCCTAGAGGTGGATGCTGATAGCGCCAGGCGTTTGTACATGGCATACATGACAGCCTATCCTGACTCTTCCAACAATAAAGAGATCCAAAAAAATCTCCAACGGATGGATCTGGATGCCACAGCAGGGCGCCAATGGGGGTCGCTCAAGAAAAGTATGCAAGGTTCCGGCCTGAGCCGGCAGGAAAAAATCGACGGAATTGAAAAATTTATTTCCCGGAACAACACGAGCCGTTATGTAGCAGAAGCCAGAGAAATTCTGAAATCCTTGTATAAGGATGCCGACATACGTTCGGCCGAACGTGAACAGTCCAGAAAAAGTCTGACGACAGAAGAAAAGGCCAAAAAAGAAACCGAAGAGCAATATGCCGTCCTGGTAAAACGACAGGCTCAGCGTGACCGGGTCGAGCATGAAAAACAGAAAGCCATTGCGGCTTTGGATGAGACTGAAGGGCGGTTTGTTCTATCCGGAGACAGCTCTGTGATAGATCAAAGAACCGGGCTCATGTGGAGTCTTCTCGATTCTCATGGCGAGTTCGGTATCTGTATGGATCACAGAACAGCGAGGCGGTATGTCAGGGAATTGCGGTACAACGGACACGATGATTGGCGACTGCCCACCTTTGCGGAACTGGCAGGTATTTACAAGAACAAACCCTATTTTCCTGATAGTGGCGCCAAGTGGTACTGGACGTCGGAAATCTTTGCCAAAGGGTATTCATACATCGTCAATACCGTATCGGCCAAGCAGGAGACGGTGTTCAAGAAAGTCACCCAGGATGTGGAGGCGTGTGGGGCTGTTCGTGCTGTCCGCCCTTAGAAGCTATCGCAAAAATGTCTTTTGGCCCAATCTCTGTGTTGGACTCGCGTTTCATAAAATCGTGGAACGATTTTATTTATGAATATAGATAAAAACAAAATACCCGAACATGTCCAACGCATTCACCTGATAGCGGTTTGTGGCACGGGCATGGGGGCACTGGCCTGCATGCTCAAAGATTTGGGCTATGTGGTAACCGGTTCGGATCAGCATGTCTACCCACCCATGAGCACCTTTCTAAAGGAGAAGGGAATTTTCCTGTCACAAGGGTTTCGACCGGAAAACCTCGCTTACGGACCTGACCTGGTGGTGGTGGGAAACGCGGTATCAAAAGATAATCCGGAGGTGGTGGAGATGTGCCGGAGGGGTCTACACTTCTGTTCCATGCCCCAGGCCGTCAACACTTTTGCCGGAAGAGGAAAACAGACCATCCTCGTTACCGGGACCCATGGCAAAACAACCACGTCTGCCCTGATCGCCTGGCTGCTTCACAGTGCCGGCATGGGGGTTTCTTTTGTCATCGGCGGGATCCTGGCAAATTTCAACAGCAACTATTTCCTGGGTACTGGTGACTACCTGGTGGTGGAAGGGGATGAGTACGACACGGCATTTTTCGACAAAGGGCCCAAGTTTATGCATTATGATCCGACCATCGCGGTTCTCACCAGCGTGGAGTTCGATCATGCCGACATCTTCAGCGATCTGGATCATATCAAGAAAGCTTTTTCGACCTTTGTTTCCGGCCTGAGAAATGATGCGACCCTGGTTGCCTTTCAGCATGATAGCAATGTGGACGATGTGATCCGGGCAGCGCACTGCAACTTATACCGCTATGGAAGCGAAGGGGGTGACTGGGCCATAAAGCCGGTTCGCATCGATTTCCCCTGGACGATTTTCGATGTATACAAATCCCGCCATATTTATGGGCGCTTTCAAACACCCATGCCGGGTGACCACAACCTGTCCAATACCCTGGCTGCCATTGCCGTGGCAGATCGACTCAATATACCGAAGCAGACCATTCAAGAGGCCATCCAGGGCTTCAAAGGTGTGAAACGACGCCAGGAAATTCGGGGAACTAAAAATGGGATTGTGATCATCGATGATTTTGCCCACCACCCCACAGCCGTCAAAAAAACCATTCAGGCCATTAAGGGTTATTACAGTGAGAGTCGTTTAGTGGCCGTGTTTGAACCCCGGACCAATACCAGTATGCGCAACATTTTTCAGAACGTTTATTCAGAAGCTTTTGACAGCGCGGATCGGGTCTGTATTCGCAAACCGGCACTGTTGAAAAAGATTCCTTCTAAAGAACGCTTTTCATCGAAGCAACTCGTCGCAGATCTCAACAAACGCGGCCTGGATGCGACCTACTTTGAAAATACGGAAGGGATTATCGACTTTCTGGTTAAAGAGACCAGGTCCGGTGATGTCATACTAGTGATGTCCAACGGCGGATTTGACAATATTCATGAGAGGTTGCTGGAAAGACTCTAACCTAAGTTGAGTGTTTTGAACCATGGAAAACCATATATCATCATCAGATGCAGCCGGTCGAAATGTCACCCTCATCGGGGCTTTGGTTAACATTATTTTGATAGGGCTTAAACTAACGGCCGGCATTTTCGGAAAAAGCAACGCCCTGATCGCCGACGGGGTGCATTCGATTTCTGACCTCTTTACTGATGTGGTGGTGCTGATCGGTATCTGGCGGGGCCGCAGGCCTGCTGATGAAAAACACCCCTTTGGCCATGGTCGCATAGAAACCTTGTCTACGGCCATCGTGGGGCTGTCTCTTGTTGCAACAGCTTTGTATCTGGGCTCCCAGGCAGCCATGAATATTTATTTTCGTCATGAGTCCCATCCCAATGTTTTGGCTATTATCGGGGCAGGTGTTTCCATTGTATTGAAGGAGGCACTCTATCGATACACTGTACTGACAGGGCGTCGCATGAAGAGCCAACTGGTTGTGGCCAACGCCTGGCACCATCGTTCAGATGCTCTTTCCTCGGTTGCTGTATTGGCGGGTGTAACGCTGGCGCAGATCAAGCCGTCCTGGCACATCTTCGATGCTATTGCCGCCTTGCTGGTTTCTTTTTTCATTATCAAGGTCGGCCTGGAAATCCTGGGGAATTCCTTCCGGGAGTTGAGCGACGCCGCCCCGATCCCGGAGACCCTGAACAGCATTCAACTGTGTGCCCTGAGTGTGGAAGGGGTGATGAATGTTCACGACCTCAGGGTTCGTACTTCCGGAGGCCGGCACCAGATAGAAATTCACATCGTTGTTGATGCTTCACTGACAGTGAAAGAAGGACATGGTATTGCCAAAGACGTGGAAGCATGCCTGGTGAATGACATCGATGATGTTGGCCGGGCCATTGTGCACGTGGATCCAGCGTAATGAACCAATCTTCTTCGGGCATTCTTTTTTTACTTTCCATTTCGGTTGGGGTGGCAATGATCGGACTAGGCATCATTTGGCCACTCATACCGGTTTATGCTGTGGAACTCGGTGCAGGGGGCTTTTTACTCGGGCTTATCATTGCCAGCTTTAATATTTCCCGCTCCCTTTTCAATCCGTTTGCAGGGCAGCTTTCCGACAGATGGGGGCGAAAGAAGTTCATGGTTACCGGGCTTTTTGTATATGCCGGTGTTTCGGTGTTGTATGTTTTGCCTTCACATGCTGAAATGCTTATATTTATACGCTTTTTCCATGGTCTGGCATCCGTTCTTGTGGTGCCCATCGCCATGGCCCTTGCAGCTGATATTGCACCGACACAAAAACTGGGTCTGTATATGGGCACCCTGAATATGGCTGTCATGTTCGGCCTGGGTATAGGACCTGTTCTTGGGGGTACGATCCGTGATCATTTTGGGATGGATATCGCGTTTTATTCCATGGGTGCCCTGGCACTTTTAACCTGTCTACTGGTTGTCGTTTTTATACCTTCCGACGAACAGCGTCAGGGGGCTGGAGAAAGCCGAAACGCTTCGTCCATCAGAAAAATGTTAACCCATCGCGTGGTTCTCGGAATCTTTCTCATGCGGTTTTTAACTGCCTCAGGACAGGGGGCTGTCTATACCTTTTTGCCGATCCTTGCGCTGCAGCTTAAGCTGACAAGCTCTCAGGTCGGTATCGTTTTAGGGGCCAACATTTTTCTTATCGCATTTCTCCAGCGTGCCTGTGGTGTTCTTGCCGACCGGGTTAATCCAAAGTATCTTATCATTATAGGCACGTTTGCATCCGGACTGACTGTATTTGGGATGCCGTTTGTTGAGGGATTTCTGATGATCCTTTTGCTGAACATTCTCATGGGCATGGCCAATGGTGTTGCATTGCCCGGTGGGCTTGTTATCACCGGAAAACTTGGGCGCACTATGGGGATGGCATCTCTCATGAGTTTAACCGACGCTGCCTGGAGTCTGGGTATGATTGTGTCCCCCATTCTTTCGGGGATTATCCTGGATATGTTTGGTCTTTCTTATATATTTGTCGTCGGCAGTCTATTGATATCAGCCGGCGGTATTGTTGTGACGCTATTTCTCAGGGATTATCAATCTGTAGAGGTTTGATAATGTGAAACACTCACTTTAATTTATCAGAGTTTGTTGAGACGCTTATGAATTTTGCATCCATCGCACATGTCCTGGGAACACTGCTGATCGTTACGGGCAGTTCCATGGTATTGCCCCTGGCCTGTTCCATTTATTATGGGGAAAACGATCTGTTCTCGATATTCATCTCCGGAACGATTACCCTTTTATTGGGGTGGCCCTTATGGTGGCTTTTTCGAAGACACCATGAACTGAACATCAAAGATGGCTTTTTCATCGCTGTATTTGGTTGGGTTCTGATTTCTGCGGTGTCGGGACTCCCTTTCATGTTTCATGGGTCCATCCCTTCATTTACTGATGCTTTTTTTGAAATGATGTCCGGGTATACTACCAGTGGCGCAACGATTCTCAGGGATATTGAAATTGTCCCTCATGGATTATTGTTCTGGCGGAGCCAAACCCATTTGCTGGGCGGCATGGGGTTTCTAACCTTGACCGTTATCTTTCTTCCGCATGGCATGGGCGGTGTGCGTATTTTTCGAGCCGAGTCAAGTCCCGGGCAGGTGATTACCAAAGAAAAATTCATGCCCCGCAATCGGGATACCATGATCTGGCTCTGGGGCATCTACCTGACATTGAATGTCCTGGAAACGGCGATGTTATGTTTCGGCGGCATGTCCCTTTTCGATTCATTGTGTCATTCTTTCGGGACTGTATCGACATCGGGGTATTCGCCTAAAAACGCAAGTATCGGGCATTATAACAGTGCTTATTTTGATTGGGTGATTACCCTCTTCATGTTCTTTGGCGGTATGACCTTTATGTTGTTTTACCATATGGTCAAAGGAGAATGGAAGGTCGTCAGAATAAATACCGAATTTCGCTGGTATGTAGGTTTTTTACTCTTCTTCTGCACCATGGTGTCATGGATTCTATGGAAGGAAAATACGTATAGCAGCCTGGGGGATTCCATCCGATACGGCACTTTTCAGATCATGTCGCTTCTCACTACCACCGGGTTTACCACTGCCGACTATGAAAAATGGCCCCAGGCGGCACTCATGTTTCTCTATGCATCGTGCTTTATCGGTGCCTGCGCCGGATCAACCACCAGCG
>JAOZSO010000531.1:0-2595 GCA_029939655.1 Desulfobacterales bacterium | reverse complement strand
AGGACCTGGATTTAATTGTATTTGCAACCATGACGCCCGACGTGAACGTGCCGGGCTCCGGGGCACTTCTGCAAAACCGACTGGGCGCGAAAAACGTACCTGCTCTCGATATCCGTCAGCAATGCACCGGGTTTCTGCATGGATTGGAAGTCTGTGATGCCTATGTCAGAAGCGAAAAAGCACGGAAAATTCTTCTGGTAGGTGCTGAATATCAAAGCCGGTATTTGGAGTTGACAACCGAAAACCGTGATACAGCGGTGATTTTTGCAGATGGTGCCGGTGCTGTTTGCATTGAAGCCGTTGAAACCAGCAAGGAAGTTGGCATCATAACATCGATTCTCCATGCAGATGGAAAATATTCAGGGGCATTGCGTTTTGGATTACCTGCTCGAAAATCCGGGCAGGCAATTAGCCTAACTGTAATAAAAAACAAGGAACATTTTCCTTATATGGATGGTAAGACAGTATTCAAACTGGCTGTGACTCTTCTGCCAAAGGTAACAGAGGAACTGTTGGCAAAAGCAAATATAAAAATTGACGACCTGGATATGGTTATTCCCCATCAGGCAAATCTGAGAATAAACGAAGCTTTCCGGAAACGGATAAATATCCCGGAAGAAAAAATGTATAACAATATTCAACGGTATGGAAATACAACTGCGGCAACCCTTCCTATCGCACTTGATGAACTCCTGGAAAAAAACATGCTGAAACCAAAGGACACCATCATGTTCATTGGTTTAGGAGCGGGATTAACCTGGGGTGGTGTGATCTATAAATTGATATAGCCTCTGGGTAGAAAATCATGCAACATCCGGGGGATCTGGATTCTCTTTTTTTGAGACGCATTTTTTTTCCTGGATGTCGTCTTTGAGGAATTCGTAGAGGCTGCCGGTGTAGGCACACTGAATGATCTCTTCGATTTTCTTGACGAGATACGCTCTGGTTTCAGGTTCGCCGTCCAGCTTGAGCCGGAAGGCGATGATTCGCTGGAGGTTCAGATCCTGTTTGTCTTTTTCAGGAACCAGCAGCATTACTCTTTTCAGAATGGCATGCAAGGCGTCGTCGCGGTCTTCGATGTTAATGATATCTGCGGTCATTGTTTCTCCATCCAATATTCTTAAATTTGAAACGCTCACTTTAGGTTAGAGACTACCGGCCAACATGGCAGCCTCACTGTCGGGTGCAATGGACATGGCCTTTTGTTTGTACTGGTCGGCCAACACGACGTTGCTGGAAAGGTCCATATTCACCTTGGCTATTTTGTAGTACATCATGGCTTTGTAATCAATTTCCCGGCTGATTGCCGCGGCCGATTCATAGGCGTTTTGGGCGATGGCCGCGACTTTTCGCTTGGCACGATTGCTGGTTGTTTGGAGGCCGTAATTGTAGTTGATGTCACCCTGGAATTCATAGGCTTCCAGATATTTAGGGTTGTAGTAAACTGCCTTGGCCAAATACTTGTTGGCTTTGCCGACGTCATTACCTGCAGCGGTACCCTTTGCATAATAGAAGAAGACTTCCGGTGACGTGGGGTTCCTAGCGTAGACGGGCTTCAGTTTCTGGAAAAGCATCTTGTAGTTGGTTTTCCATTGAGGGTTGTTGGCTTCTCTCATCTGTCGAATTTCTTCGATCAGCGGGTCGAACTCGGCCAGTTCCCCATAGGAAGCGGTGGCTGATGGCGTCGTGTATTTGCCGATGGGTCTGGGACCCCGGGAAATGCTCTTAACCATTTGACCGTAGGCGATGGCACCGGGATTTTTTTCCTTGTCTATGTTGGCGTTGGCGATATTCTTACGGACCCGGGTGATCTTCACTTTTCCGGTTTCAAGCGTTTCAACGTCCAGGACTTCTCCGGTTTTAGGATGTTTGATGATGTTTCCTTCTTTGTAGACGACAAACTGCATACCAACCTTGACACCGGCCCGTTTGCCCAGGTCTATGGAAACCTTGTCGCCCTTGCGCATGACGATGTATCCTTCGAGGGGGAAGTCCTTGATGATTTTTTGGGCCATCTGAATCACAAGAGCTTCCAGGCCTGCCGTTGAAGTGCTCTTGACACTTTCCGCCGCGATAATGGAACCGTTTGACACGTCGATGATTCTGGCATTGGCCTCGATGATATTCTGGAAATGGAGCACAGCACCGCTGATGATAATTTTGACACCCAGTATTTGTCCAAGCTCTGAAATACTCTTGTTATCCACAACGCCGGACATGGCCAGTTGATGCTCGGTGAGAATCTTTTGCAGGAGGCGACGTTCGACCACATCAAATCGTCCGTCCTTTACCAGCGCGGTAATCAACCATTCCGCAACAATGGCTCCCATGTCGGCGTCTTGATACTTTTTCCCCTGTATTTGAAAATCGAGAACCGCGATTTTATTTTTTTTGAGGTCCGCTGCAGCCGTAGCGGCCGTAAAAATCAGAATCAGTACAAGACTGATGACACCAACAATCTTTTTCATATTCACCACCACTATTTTTTTACGTCATTTAAAACCTGGTCCTTAGGGCCAGGTCAGAGATATTTGGCTGTACCGATGGCGGTAGTTACTTAAATCCGAAGCACGAAATTCGAAATCCTAAACGGTT
>JAOZSO010000094.1:0-9798 GCA_029939655.1 Desulfobacterales bacterium | reverse complement strand
AATGCTCAAATGATTCAAACATAGTGCTTGAGCTGGTATCTCCAAGGTCTTGTTTAGGTCATTCGAATTTGGATCATTCGATATTGCCCTTCGACGTTGCTCAGGGCGGTGAGCCTGTCGAACCGTTTAGGATTTCGAATTTCGTGCTTCGGATTTAAGTAACTACCAACATCTGCA
This sequence comes from Desulfobacterales bacterium, assembly GCA_029939655.1. Lineage (GTDB taxonomy): Bacteria > Desulfobacterota > Desulfobacteria > Desulfobacterales > B30-G6 > B30-G6. The sequence goes on along the minus strand of JAOZSO010000094.1, from coordinate 9,621 downwards.
TAGCCAAATATCTCTGACCTGGCCCAAAGGACCAGGCTTTAAATGACGGAATAAAGGACAGCTCGTGCAAAGATATCTGAAAAATATCCATAAAAGGACGGCCCGGTCCATCGCTGTCAACACCTTTGTCTGGGTGTTTCTTATCATCACCGCGATGTACATTCTGGCGCCCCTTGTATTCATGTTCACGGCATCCGTCATGCCCGCCGGCGATATCATGAAAATGCCTTATCGCTGGATTCCAAAAGGAATTTACTGGCAGAATTACTGGCAGGGTATACGGGGTAACGACGGCAGTTTTATTTATCTTCGAAACATCCTCAACTCACTCATCGTGGCCGCCACCGTAACGGTAACGACTGTTTTTCTCTCGGCCGTTACCGGGTATGGCCTGGCAAAATTTCATTTTAGGGGGCGGCACGTTGCTTTCATGATGATACTGGCCACGATGATGATTCCGTTTGAAGTGATCATGATCCCCCTTTATTTAATCATTACCAAGATAGGAATCCAAAATTCGTATGCAGGGCTGATCGCTCCGTTCCTGGTAACAGCATTCGGAATCTTTCTAATGCGCCAGTATTATATCACTTTTCCTGACGAAATACTCGATGCAGCACGAATCGATGGCGCCAGTGAACCGGAGATTTTCAGGAGAATTATCCTGCCCAACAGTGTGCCTGCGCTGGCGACCCTTGCGATTCTTACTTTTAAAGGCCAGTGGGACAATCTTTTATGGCCGCTGCTCGTGGCCCAGAGTGAGGAGATGAAAACGATTCCCCTGTACATTGTTCGCTTCACGGCTGAAAAACACACTGATGAGGGAGCCATGATGGCCGTGGCCGCAATTGCAAGCATTCCTATTTTAATTCTATTTTTCCGATTATCCCGCTATTTTATCAGCGGGGCGGTCGTATTTTCAGCGAGGAAAGAATAATTTACATGAAGCTTTACATTTTTGATATGGGAGGGGTGGTCGCTTATAATACGGATGTATTTCCGGCGGTATGCGGCCAACTGGGAATGACAGCCGAACGGTTTTACAGGCTGGCCGGATCACGTCTGGAAAGACTCCTGGATGGTGCAATAACCGGCGATGAATTCTGGGCGCGGTTTTCCTCTAATTACGGGGCCCCGGTTAAAGAGGATCTGTTTGCCAAATATTTTAACCCACATCTTGATCAAAGTGTTGTCGCCATCCTGTCGCGGTTAAAAAACAGTACACGGGTTGTATGCGGGACAAACGTCTTTGATTCCCATTACGACTATCTCGTGCCACGTGGATATTACGACCTGTTCGATGCTGTTTATGCTTCAAATAAAATGGGCGTGTCCAAGCCTCACTCGAAATTCTATCGGCACATCCTCAACGCCGAGGGGATAAAACCGGAATCTGCGGTATTCATAGATGACGACAAAACCAACGTCCGCGCTGCCGAAAAACTGGGCATTCGATCGATTTTATTTAGAGATTCCGAAAGGTTAAAAGCTGAAATTGAGTGATGCTAACCCAGGCAGATACACGCGTTCGTGAATTTCATGAAATATTCGGTTCAATTGTTTATGCGGGCTAGAAACGATAGGTCAAAGTGCTGGTGAAAACCCCACCACTGGGTGTCGGGAGATAAAGGAACTCTATAGTGGTGTTTTTGTACCCGAATCCCACCGTAGGAGCTGCTGCCGGAGTGATCCCGGCAATGTTGATAAAACGATCGCCGTAACCGTGCAAAAGGCCGGCATACAGATTGCCCTGAATAAAAAAGTTTCTGTTCCGTGGATGACTTATTTTTCTTGTCTGAAACCGTCTCCCACCGAAAAAAGATTGCTCATCATAGCTGTTGCTGAATCCCAGTATAATCCAGTCGGTATACGATAAACCCAGCATTCCCGAATGTTCATTGGTATCACTGGACGGGTTGACGTGACGGGTGAACAGTCCCAAGGTTATGGCCCACTGTTGCGCCTGATCCTCTTTACCCTCTGTTTCCTCCGCCATCCCTGTTAATGGCATCAGGAGAACAAAAACAGACAGTATCAATCGACAAAATAGTTTCACAAACATTCAGATTCCCGCAGAATTGTGCTAAATGATTTTTTCAGTATTGCCGACGATAGGGTGAACTTACCATCGAGCCATTCATTTTACTCCATTAAAATATAAACTGGTTTTTTAACCCATGATTCTGTTTTATGCAAGATAAAATATCGGGATTATAACCCAAAAGAAGGTTGGTGGTATCGCGTATGGATAATCCCTGTGCGCTTTCGGGGTTACCTTTTTATTGGTTATAATCCCGTAAAATATAAACAATTTTCTGCGTTGTAAACCGGATCCATCTTTTACATATTGAGAATGCACCTGAGATTGTGCTAAACAAATATCTCTGACCTATCCCAAAGGACCAGGTTTTAAATGACGGAATTAATATAATTAACCCAATTGGTTAAGATTGGTTATCGGAATCGCATGAAACAGATCAGGGAGGACGCCCGGAAAATACCGGTTCTGGCAGAAACGGATGTGCTCGTGGTCGGTAGTGGACCGGGAGGCCTTGCGGCCGCACTTGCAGCCGCAAGGGAAGGCGTTCGTACCATTTTATTGGAACGATACGGATGTTTCGGGGGCAATATCACCCAGGCAGGCGTGGAATCTATCGCCTGGTACCGTCACGAGGGTACCTTGGATATTCAAGGCATCGGCATCGAATTCGAGCAGCGTGCCAAGCAGATGGGCGCGACCGAACCCGAACCTCAGTCCCAAAGTGAGGCTTTAAATACGGAATTATTCAAGGTCCTGGCCGACACACTCGTTCAGGAAGCGGACATTTTGCCGATCCTTCACTGTGTGGCAGCGGAGACGGTAATGGAGGGTGATATCATCCGGGGAATCATCACGGAAAGTAAGTCCGGCAGACAGGCCATCCTTGCAAAACGGGTAATCGACGCCACCGGAGATGCGGATATCGCCCACCTGGCGGGCGCACCCTGGCACATGGCGCCAAAAGATGAATTATTGGGCGTAACGGTAAGTTTTTCTTTAAAAGGCGTTGATCGGAAACGTTTCCTGTCACATGTAGGAACCCATCCTTCCACTTATAAGGACTGGGCGCTTAAAACTACGGGCAAAGAAGATAAAATGTTCAGCCCGTACCTGTCTGCGCCGTTTCAGATGGCCAAAGAAGCCGGTGAAATCCCTGAAGGCGTTAAAATCTCTGGAACCTGGAGTCGGATCAGTGAACAGGGAGATGCCACCTATCTAAATATAGTCTATATGCCGGGTTATGATGCCACCGACATACACGACCTTACACGTGGAGAAATCGAGGGACGAAGACAGGCCATGTGGGCTATCAATGCCCTGAAGAAATATATGCCGGGTTTTGAGAACGCCGCCCTCAGGTCCTTCGGTTCATCTTTAGGTATACGGGAATCGAGAAAAATCATCGGTAGATACAACCTGACGGAAAACGATGTTCGAAATCAGGGACGATTTGATGATACCATTGGAATATTTCCAGAATTTTTAGATGGGTATGGAATTGTCATTCTGCCCACCACTGGCCGTTACTTCCAGGTGCCTTATGGTATCATGGTTCCGCAGAAGGTAGAAAATCTGCTGGTAGCCGGGCGATGTGTTGCCGGAGATCAAATATCGCATTCAGCCACTCGCCAGATGATGTGCTGCACGGTCACCGGCCAGGGTGCAGGGGTTGCCGCAGCTCTTTCCATAAAAGATAACGTGAGTTGCAGCCAAGTCGATATTGTTTCCCTGCAGAGGGCCTTGTTAAAACAGGGTGTTCGAATAACTTAGGATAATATCTCTTTCAAGGCAGCTAACAGACGGGAGACATTCTCCTGTCGCGCGGTGTGGCCCATTAGCCCGATACGCCATATTTTTCCGGCCAGGGGTCCCAGACCGGCCCCGATTTCAATTTTGTATTGATTAAGCAGCGTGCTGCGCACAGCGGCTTCGTCAACACCATCCGGAACTCTCACGGAGTTGAGCATGGGAAGGCGGTCGGCAGGCGCCACCAGCATTGAAAGCCCCATGATCTCAAGTCCACTCACCAGTTCTTCGTGACAGGCCATGTGCCGCTGGTAAACCTTTTCAAGCCCCTCTTCCATGATCAGTTGCAATGCCTGATACAGACCATAATGCATGTTGATGGGGGCTGTGTGGTGATAGGCACGGGTGGCACCTTTCCAGTACTTTTTGATCATGGAAAGATCCAGGTACCAGTTTGGCACCTTGGTTTTACGGTTCTCTAAAGCTGCGACTGCTTTTTCCGAGAATGAAAGTGGTGCCAGGCCTGGGGGGCAGGAAAGACATTTCTGCGTACCGCTGTAGAGGGCATCGATTCCCCATGCATCCATGGCGATCTCAATACCACCGAGGCTGGTGACGGCATCCACCAGATAAATTGTTTCAGAATTTTTTAACAACGCGCCAATTTCCTGCACCGGGTTTTTCACCCCCGTGGAGGTCTCTGCATGAACCACCGCAACAATTTTATACGACTTATTTCTAAGCTTTGACTGCACTTCGCCGGTCACCACCGGCGTACCCCATTCAAATTCCAAGGTGTCGACATGGACTCCCAATCGCTGGGCCACATCCTGCATGCGCATACCGAATACACCATTGATAAGTACCAGCACGGAATCATCTTTTTCGATCAGGTTGACAAAACAGGCCTCCATCCCGGAAGAGCCGGTTCCGGACATGGGGATCGTCAGAGTGTTGTCTGTCTTGAGCAGGATTCGAAGGTCTTTTTTGATGGCATCCATGATACGAATGAAGTATGGGTCAAGATGGCCGAGGGATTTTTTGGATAGTGCCTCATATACCGTATCATGAACACAGGAAGGGCCCGGGCCCATCAACAGAATTTCTTCAATACCGTCAAGTAAATTGCTCATTATCAGTTTGATCTTTTCAATTTTTGTGTTTGCCAGACAGATCTATCTGAGTGAATGGGATAGGTCATGATTGTTCTGTATTTAATGTTACTACCGGACAGGATGCATTCAAAATCACGTATTGAGCGGTCGAACCGAACAACAGTTTACCGACCTTGGATCGCTTTCTAATTCCCAGAAATATGAGGTCCACCCGACTTCTCTGAGCAATTGCCATAATCTTCTCACCGACCTCCCTGTCATCGACATACAATTGGGCCGTGTAGGGAATCGTCACTCCCTCGAAAAGCTCCTGGATTTCCTGCTCTAGTCGCTCCTCCATCTTTACAAGTTTTGTATGTTTGATCGGTTCAACACGCATGACGACCGAAACAACCTTGATCTCAGCGTTCCATTGGGCAGCATGTGTCTGCGCCTCTCTGACAACATTTTTGGATACGGCGGAATTGTCGTAGCACACCATGATCTTCATATTATCGTTCCTAACCGGGATAAGCCCGAATAAAATCACTATACGATTTTATAGTTGGATCGAAGTCAAGCATCCATGATGGTGGATGGTTTGCCTTTCTCCTTACGCTCCTTGAGTAGGTTATCCAGCCAGTCGGGGTCCATTTCCGGCACGGATGAAAGCAACAAGTCGGTGTATTCGTGGTGCGGCGGAGCCAGGATCTCTTTCTTAACCCCCTGCTCCACAATTCTGCCCTGCAGCATGACCACAATCTCGTCCGAAATAGCTTTGACGGTTGCCAGGTCATGGGTAATAAACAGATAGGATACCTTTAGTTCGTTTTGAAGGTCCTGAAGTAGTTTTAAAATCTCTTCAGCCACCAGTTGATCCAGGGCCGAGGTAACCTCGTCACAAATGATCAGATCCGGTTCTGCAGCCAGGGCCCGGGCAATACATACGCGCTGCTTCTCGCCACCGGACAGCTCCGGCGGATACCGATCGTAGTATTTTTCGGGAAGCTCGATTTTTTCCAGCAGTTCCAAGACCCGTTGTTCCCGTTTTTTCTCGCTCAACCCGAAGTAGAATTGCAGAGGACGGCCGATGATCTTGCTGACTCGTTGTTTGGGGTTCAAAGCCGTGTCAGGCATCTGATAAATCATCTGCATCACCCGCAATTGCTCTTTGGGTCGTGATTTCAGTTCCCGCGTTAATTCGTTTCCGTTGTAGATCACACTGCCTTTGCTGGGCGGCAGCAGACCGGTAATCGCCCGGGCCAGGGTGCTTTTACCACTGCCGGACTCACCTACCAGGGCCACAGTTCTGCCTCTTCTTATTTTGAGATCGATGTCTTCGAGCACATTGGTTTTTCCAGTGTAACTGGCAGTCACGTTTTTGATTTCCAGGATGACATCTTTTTCGCTTTTCGACAGGTCTTTGTCTTCCTTCAGTGTTCTAACCGACAGCAACCGGCGCGTGTAATCTTCCTTGGGATTGGCCATCATTGTCCGGGTATCGCTTTCCTCCACCAGGTTGCCGTAGCGCAGCACCATAATACGGTCGGCAATCTGTGCCACAACAGCCAGATCGTGGGTGATGTAGATGGCGGCCGTGTTGAACTGCCGCACGATGCGTTTGATGGCTGCCAAAACTTCGATCTGGGTGGTGACATCCAAGGCGGTGGTGGGCTCGTCGAAGATGATTAAATCCGGCCGGCAGGCCATGGCCATGGCCACCATGGCTCGCTGCAGCTGACCGCCGGACACCTGGTGGGGGTATCGATAGCCGATGTGGTCCGGGTCCGGCAGCAGCAGTCGCTGGTAAATATCCTTGGCCTCCGTGGCCGCTTCTTCGAAGCTCATGACGCCGTGCTGTACCGGTGCTTCGGCGTACTGCTTGATCAGGCGGTGAGCCGGATTGAATGAGGCTGCCGCGCTTTGTGCTACATAAGCGATGCGATTGCCACGAATTTTTCGCAGGACTTCCTTGGGCGCACCGAACAGCTCCTTACCGTCAAATACAATCGAACCTGAGGAAATCCTGCACCCCTGACGTGTATAGGCCATGGAAGCGATGCCCATGGTAGATTTGCCGGCACCTGATTCGCCGATCAGTCCCAGCACCTCTCCCCGTTCCAGGGTGAGATCAATGCCCTTGATTATGGGGTTCCACTCCTCGTCGCTCATCCCTTCGATGTAAATCTTGCGCATTTTTAATATCGGAGCCATGTTTTTTTCCTTACTCTCTCATTTCTCTTACCTACGTGTTATTTGCTTAGCTGTAATTTACTTCGTGTTATCACGCTTCGCTGTAATTTACTTCGTGTAATTCGCTGCGCTGTAATTTACTTCGTGTTATTTCCTTCGCTGTAATTTATTGTAATTTGCTTTCGGCGTAATTAGTTGTTCAAAACAGCAACAATGAATATCGCGCGAGCGCTAATGACACCCGAAGGGTAAATGACATGCGAAGCATAAATATCGGCCGCAGGCCAAAATGACGCGCGATAGCGCTAATGACAGCCGTCAGGCGTAATAACGCCCGAAGGGCATCTTAGTCTTTTAATCCACTGGCAACCTGCAGAAACCAGTCCACGATGAGGTTGACGCCCACGGTCAGAAAGGCGATAGCGCTGGCCGGAAACAGCGGGGTCAGGATCCCAAAGGTAATCGCGCCGGAATTTTCACGGACCATACCGCCCCAATCAGCGGTGGGCGGTTGAATACCCAGACCCAGAAAGCTCAAGGACGCGATGAACAGAAATACGAAACAGAATCGCAGACCGAACTCGGCAACCAGGGGTGGCAATGCATTGGGCAGAATCTCATGCCGCATGAGCCACCAGATGCGTTCGCCGCGCAACCGGGCCGCTTCGACAAATTCCATTACCTCGATATCCATGGCCACCGCCCGTGACAGACGGAAGACCCGGGTCGAGTCCAGAAGGGCGATCACCACGATCAAAGACGTGGTGCCGGTTCCCACCACCGAAAGCACCATCAAAGCAAAGATCAGGGTGGGAAAGGCCATCAGAATGTCGACCAACCGACTGATGGAAAGGTCCGTCCATCCCTTTAAGGTGGCCGCAAAGAATCCCATGATCGTGCCCACGACAAATGACAGCATGGTAGTTATAAAAGCGATGGCAATGGTGTTTCGGGCACCATAGACAAGACGGGTAAACAAGTCTCGACCCAGGTGGTCCGTACCCAGAAAGTTATCTGTGCTGGGGCTCAGCCATACGTCACCGACTATCTCGGTTTCGCCGTAAGGACAGATAAGAGGTGCAAAAATCGCCGCCACGATGTTGATGAGCACCATGGCCATGCCGATGCGAGCACTCAAGGGGGATTGCCGCAATAGTTTAAAAAAAGTCATAGTCAGGCTCTCCTCACCTGGGGTTGCGCAGTCTGGGGTTGCTGATAATGGCTAAAATGTCGGCCAGAAGATTGAGACTCACGTAGGTGGCTGCAAAGATCAGACCACTGGCCTGTACCACCGGGATATCCCGCTTGGATACAGAGTCCACCAGTAATTGGCCCAAACCCGGATAGACAAACACCACCTCGACGATGACGACGCCCACCACCAGGTAAGCCATATTGAGGGCAATGACGTTGATCACCGGCGACAGCGCGTTGGGAAAGGCGTGCATCACGATTACACGGACGCGCTTGATGCCCTTCAGCTGCGCCATTTCGATAAACGGGCTGGCCAGGATGTTGATGATAGCCGCCCGCGTTTGACGCATCATGTGGGCCACCACCACCATCGTAAGAGTCAGGCATGGTAAAATGATCGCATAGATCTTTTCCCAGAATGCCATCTGGTCGTTGATGTTGGAGATACTGGGAAAAATATCGATTTGAACAGAAAAAAGTACGATCAATATGTAGGCCACGAAAAATTCGGGAAACGATATGGTGCTGAGGGTGGCAGTGGAAATAATCTTATCGAACAGTGTATTTCGATAAAGAGCCGCCAGTATCCCCAGAATGACGGCAATGGGTATAGCAATCACGGCGGCCACGGCAGCCAGAAACATAGTGTTGCCAAACCGCCAACCGATCAGATCGATGATGGGCCGGCCGTTAGCCAGGGAGTTGCCCAGGTCGCCCTTCATAACACCGTCTAACCAGGCAAAGTAGCGTACATGGGGAGGCAGATCCAGCTTGAGTTCTTTACGAAAAGCAGCCACGGTTTCAGGGGTCGCCGACTGTCCCAGAACGGCCTCGGCCAAATCGCCGGGCAGGGCCTCCACGCCCACAAAGATCAATACGGAGATAACAAAGATGGTGACAAGACCGAGGGCGAGTCGTTTGCTAACTATTGCAAAAATACTTTTCATTCCATCACATCTCTCTTTCTGTGTTATTTAAGTTTATATCGATAATATAAATCAAATGTATTTCCATCGCAAACAAAAAATTATATTTCTCAAGATAAGCGGGAGGCTCCCTGTGCGACGGGGCACGCAAACTCACAGTTCCGGCAGGGCTTTGAGACCTTGCTGGCTTCTTCTATCCCCATGATCGAACCATCGAGCATTTCCACATCGGCATCGCGTTTGTCATTCTCCTTTTTGCATAACGCCCTTTCGAAGGCCCCGTTTCGGAACGCATTTCTTGGACAGGCTTTGTGGCAAGGCCTGTCGCAGCCATTGCACGGGTCGAAATCGACAGGACCGGTTGGCTCGAGTTCAGCCTCCATGAAGATCCCTCGAAGACGGACACGCGTTCCAAACTCCGGCGTGA
>JAOZSO010000093.1:1200-9798 GCA_029939655.1 Desulfobacterales bacterium | reverse complement strand
GGCAAAAAAGACACCATCCTTAGAATTCACCTGGGGGAATATCCAGGCAATGGCGCTATCCATGCGATATTGCATATAATAACAACTCATTATCTATGCTTTGCCATGTTGTTTATGTAACTGTAGGGTTCATTACCACAACCTCTCAGCATGGGCATCAGGCAGACCCGCTTCAATGATTTTATTCGTTACCCTGGCAATATGATAAGGAATAAACTTAACCTGGATGAGGTTGTCAGTTTCATCCCATATGGCATATTTGGCGTTATTGTTGCCATCTCTAGGCTGCCCCACGCTGCCGACATTGATAATATATTTTTTTTCTTTGCGCAATTGCATTACCCCCTTAATCAGGGGGGCCCGTATCACAGTGCCGGCCCTGTAACTGACGAAGTCGAGTTTGTGGGTGTGGCCCACAAAACATAAATTCTCCGACATTGACTCAAAAACACTGCAAAAGGCCGGTTCTTCAATCTGGAAAAGGTAGGTAAGGGCAGAATCCGGAGGGAAACCATGCACAAATCTGGCCTGCTTTCGGGTGGTGAATGTTTTCAGGTTTGCGATGAACGCAAGGGATTTTTCAGAGAGCATCGGTATGGTTTTCTGTATTGACAACCGGGCCAGGGGGTTGAACCAGGCAAGGTATTTTGGATCGAGAATAGCCAACTCATGGTTCCCCATCAGGGTAGGAATATTCCGCCGGCAGATTGCCTGGACTACCGCTTCAGGTTCCGGGCCGTATCCCACCATGTCACCCAGGCATATAGTGGCATCGACGTTAGATTTGTCAATATCCACAAGGACTTCGTCCAGTGCGTCCATATTACCATGTATATCGGATATGATTGCTAATCTCATCTTATTCAGATTCGGATTGACGGGAACGATGCAGACAGACCAAATGTGTATCTGTTTAAACCCCAACCTTGGGGTAAATGAAACCTTGTAGCTATAGCAACCTCGACAAGCACTCAATTTAGATGAACGTGTGAAAATACCAGAAAATCAACTCTTTGCCAAAGAAAATATGTATTATGGTTCCGATGGCGAGAAATGGACCGAAGGGAATCGCCAGTTTCATGTTTTTTCCTGATCGGATCATAACCACGAGGCCGCAGAGGGTGCCGATGGCCGATGAAAGAAAAATTGTCAGCAGCACACCTTGCCACCCGACAAAAGCACCGATCATGGCCAGGAATTTGATGTCCCCACCACCCATACCTTCTTTTTTTGTGATCAGGCTGTAAATCCATGCCACCAACAGGAGACTGCCTCCCCCCACCAGTATGCCGATCAGGGATTCCATGGTGGTGATCGCCGGGAGAAAAAATGAGGCGGCAAAACCGATGGGGATGCCCGGCAGGGATATTGCGTCGGGAATAATGCGGTGGTCGATATCGATGAACGTAATTACGATCAGTGATGCAATAAAGAGATAGGTGATCAGGGCTTCCAGTGTGAGTCCGAATTTAAGGTAGGCGCAAACAGCAAACAGACCGACCATGAACTCAACCAGGGGATAGCGCAGCGATATAACAGCCTGACAACTGCGACACTTCCCCCTCAGTAGAAGAAAACTGAGGATGGGGATGTTGTCATAAAACCGGATCGGAGTATCACACCCGGGGCAGGCAGACGGGGGGTATACGATCGATTTTGAATTAGGCAGCCTGTAGATGCATACATTTAGAAAACTGCCGATACAGCTTCCGAAAATAAATAAAATCAATTCTATCATATTACCGCGTGTCTATGCCATAATTTACAGATTTTGTAAATGATAATGGTATGACAATCAATTCCCATGATGATTTTATGACAGGTATTGTAAAAAAGGATTTCGGTCTTACTAGTAGTGTGTTAATTTTTAACTCAACTTTCTGGATTCAGTGAACACGAAATGAATATTTCGCTGATATAAGGAGCCCTAATTGGCTCAAACAGCGCAAATCGCCTTCGAATCACCCATTTCGCTCTATCTCTGGTGAAAACCGAAAGTTGAGTTGTGTGGGAAATGACAGGCTTCAGGAATATAAGAAAAGAAAGGAACCAGGAACACAGATGGCTGAAACAGATAAAGACGACTTGATCAGTATTATTGAGGACGACGGGCTGGAGGAAGAGATTCCCAAAACACTGCCCCTGATGCCGGTACGGGATGTCGTCATTTTTTCCGATATGTTGTTGCCGCTTTTTGTTGGAAGAGAGAAGTCGGTGCGGGCTGTAGAGGAGGCTATTTCGAAAACGCGCTTTCTGCTGGTGGCGACGCAGATAGAACCCGGTATTGAGAATCCCAAAGAAGCCGAAATCTATACTATTGGAACCGTATGTAAAATTTTGCGCATGCTGAAACTGCCGGATGGGCGGGTTAAGGCCCTCGTTCAGGGTATTGCCAAGGCAAGAATCAAAAAATATGTCCGCAAACGATCGCTTTTCCGGGTCAACATCGACATCCTCGAGGAGGAGTCCATGGAGCAGCCGGATCTCGAGACCAAGGCACTGATGCGTATTATCCGTGAGCACTCAGAAAAGATTCTGGCACTCCGTGGCGAACTGACAGGCGATGTCAGCGCCATACTCGACAGTATTGATGATCCAGGGAAGCTGGCCGATCTGGTTGCTTCCAATTTGAAGTTGAAAATCGATGAGGCCCAACAGCTTCTTGAATTGATCGACCCCATCGAGCGGCTTCGGAAAGTCAACGATCTGATCGCCAAGGAACTTGAACTCTCGGCTATGCAGGCAAAGATCCAGTCAGATGTCAAGGACGAGATTTCCAAGAGTCAGCGAGATTATTTTCTTCGAGAGCAGGTCAGAGCCATACACCGGGAATTGGGCGAGTTCGATGAAAAAGGCAAAGAAGTTCAAGAATACAAGACCAAGATCAAAAAAGCGAGAATGTCCAAAGAGGCCAACCAGGAAGCTTTGAAGCAACTGAAACGGCTCGAACAGATGCATCCGGATTCTGCTGAGTCCGGCGTCGTAAGATCCTATTTGGACTGGCTGGTGGAAATACCATGGCAAAAATCGACCAAGGACATGATCGATATTGTGAAGGCCAAAGAGGTTCTGGACAAAGATCATTTCGGACTCGATAAAATCAAAGACCGCATTCTGGAATATCTGAGCGTTCGCAAGCTCAACAAAAACTCAAAAGGGCCGATCCTTTGTTTCGTGGGGCCGCCAGGTGTCGGGAAAACATCCCTGGGTCAGGCCATCGCCAAAGCCATGAAACGGAAATTTACACGGGTTTCGCTTGGAGGAATCCGGGATGAAGCGGAGATAAGGGGTCACCGGCGAACATATGTGGGCGCGCTGCCGGGAAGGATTCTTCAGGGCCTGAAGCAGTGCGGAACCAAAAATCCGGTTTTTATTCTGGATGAAATCGACAAGGTGGGCTCGGACTTCAGGGGAGATCCGTCATCAGCGCTTCTGGAAGCACTCGATCCCGAACAGAATAACGCATTCAGTGATCACTATCTCAATCTTCCGTTTGATCTGTCGAATGTCATGTTCATCCTGACCGCCAATATGGTGGATACCATTCCGTCGGCTTTGCTTGACCGTATGGAGATTCTAACACTCTCCGGTTATACGGAAGAGGAGAAAATGGTCATCGCGGAAAAACATCTGCTGGCACGTCAGATCAAGGAGAACGGCTTACGAAAAAAACAGTTGTCTCTGAGTTCCGGGGCACTGGAGGATATCATCAAAGGTTATACGTCCGAGGCAGGACTTCGGAATCTGGAGCGGGAACTTGGTTCGCTCTGCCGAAAGGTGGCCCGCAAGATAGCCGAAGGCGAGAAAAAACCGTTCCATATTACCAGGGGAAACCTTCACCGGTACTTAGGGGTCCGAAAGTTTTATCCCGAAATGGATCAGGAGGAAAGCCAGGTGGGATTGTCTACCGGCCTGGCCTGGACTCAGGTGGGTGGAGAGGTTCTTTATGTCGAGGCGTCGCTCATTGGCGGCAAGGGCGAACTGATCGTTACCGGACAGCTGGGAGAAGTGATGCAGGAGTCTGCCCGCGCCGCGTTGAGTTATACCCGGGCAAACCTCAAACGTTTCGGTATCGGTGAAGAGGCACTGGAGAATATTGACGTTCACATCCACGTACCGGCAGGAGCCATTCCAAAAGATGGCCCATCAGCAGGTATTGCCATGGCAACCGCTCTTATTTCGACCTTGTCGGGCAACCCGGTTGATAAGAATGTTGCCATGACCGGCGAAATTACACTACGGGGCAGGGTACTACCTATCGGTGGCCTGAAAGAAAAAGCGTTGGGCGCATTGCGGGCCGGTATTAAAACCATCATTATACCGGAAAAGAACAAAATGGATCTTGTGGAGATTCCGAATCACGTCAAGAGAAAGATCCGATTTGTCCAGGTGCGTCAGATGGAGCAGGTGCTCGAAATTGCATGTGGCATGGAAAAGCATGAAGATACTGTCGGTTGACACCTCCACAGCTACCTGTACCGTGGGGGTTGTCAACGGTGACGGGATTCTGGCGAAATCTGTTGATTCAAGCGGTCAAACACATGCGCGACACCTCATGGGGATGATTGATAGCGCCATTACTGCTTCCGGAATTCTTATTCATGAAATCGACGGGTTTGCAGTCGTTACGGGCCCCGGCACCTTTACAGGGTTGCGTATCGGTATCGGCACGATCAAGGGTCTGGCCTATGCATTATCAAGACCCGTTGCCGGTGTTACCAGTCTGGCGGCACTGGCTGCCCAGGCAGATCTGCCCACGAAACTCGTTTGCTCGGTGATGGACGCCCGTAGAAACGAAGTATACTATGGTCTTTATGTATCTGAGCAGGGAGAACCGGCACAGGTCGGTACTGATCGTTTGGCAACACCGTTGGAGCTGGCGAAGAATATTCGCGAGTCCTGCCAGTTCATCGGGAATGGTGCCCGCCTTTATCGGGAAACATTTGAGGCGGCGCTGGGGCCGCTATCCCAATTTTCGCATTCATGCCGGGACACCATCCGTGCAGAGACCATCGCAAGACTGGCCCTGAAGCAGTTTCAGAAAGATAAAACACAAAAACTGCATGCGGTAGCGCCATACTATATTCGTAGATCGGATGCCGAACTCCATTTAGGTGAAAGACTGTAGAGAATATACCGTGTATTATTGACATGATATGGAATCAATGATATTAAATAAGTTTGAAGATTCCTTGCAGCAAGCTGCAAGGAATCTTCGACCGTAAGGAATTCTGTCTAATTTAGATTCGCTCGCTAACCCCGCAGCCCCGATAAACCGGGATCTTCGACAAGCTACGGGGAACGCGCTCGCTATTGCGGTTCAGGAAACAACCCAATGATTACGGGTGTGTATAATGAATAAATATTCACGGACAGAACCTCTCAGCCAGTCCGCATTTCCCATAGACAGGGCGGGAATCCCCTTCATCGGGATTGCGGCATTTGCCACCGCTGTTTTTGCTTTGTTGGGAATCGCCGTATTGGCGCTGCCCGGCTTGCTGGCGACATTCTTTATCTGTTATTTTTTTCGTGATCCGGACAGGGTGACACCCGTTCTGGACGGCGGTGTCGTGTCGCCTGCCGACGGGAAGGTCATCAAAGTGGAGCGGCTGGAGAGCACGCATTTCGCGGTAGGCCCGTGCCGGAAGGTCAGCATTTTCATGTCGGTCTTCAATGTTCACGTGAATCGAATACCCTTTGACGGGCGTATTGCGAAAATAGAATATTACCCCGGAAAATTTTTTTCGGCCAATCTGGACAAAGCTTCCCGGTTAAACGAACACAATGCCGTTTACCTGGAAACGGGAAATGGTCAGACCCTCTGTTTTGTTCAGATTGCCGGTCTTGTGGCTCGAAGGATTATCTGCAGAATACAGGAGGGAGATGATCTTGTACGGGGTCAACGATTTGGGATGATCTGTTTCGGGTCACGGCTTGATGTATACCTGCCGGTTGATACACAGATCACCGTAACCGTCGGTGATGTGGTCAGTGCAGGAACTTCTCTCATAGGGAAATTGACATGAAAAATAAGCGATTTCAAAAAGAGAACCTTCGCAGAGGTATCTATCTTTTGCCGAACATGTTTACATCCATGAACCTGTTCTGCGGATTTTATGCGATTATTGCCTCCATTGACGGCAAATTCGTTGCTGCCGCCATAGCGATTATCATTGCCGGTGTTTTTGACAACCTCGATGGGAAAATTGCCCGGGCTACCGGCACTACGAGCAAATTCGGGATTGAATATGATTCTCTGGCTGATCTGATTTCCTTTGGACTTGCCCCCGGCCTGATGATTTACCTGTGGGCGTTGAGGCCGTTGGGGAGAATTGGCTGGCTGGCGGCCTTTTTGTTCATGGTATGCGGAGCTCTGCGCCTGGCTCGCTTCAACACCCAGGTTGGAGCGGTCAGCAGTGATCATTTCATCGGCCTGCCAATACCCGCGGGTGCAGGCATGAATGCCGTTACTGTTCTGATCTTTCATAAATTGAACATTATGGGGAGTGCCAACGCTATTCTTCTTTTGATCATGCTCTACAGCCTCTCTTTTTTAATGGTCAGCTCCATCAAGTACAACAGTTTCAAAAAGCCGGAACTGTTCAGGAGGATGAATTTCAATTCGTTGGTAATCGCCATATTGATATTCATCTTTATTGCTTCCCAACCTTCTATCGCTCTGTTTCTTTGCGGGGTCCTTTATGTCTTGTCCGGGCCTGTTACGATGTTGAAGCGGTATAAGAAAATCAAGCAGAAAGAAACCGGGAATATAAAGGGAAAAGAAAACACATCACATTTGTCGTAACAAAATGTGATTTTGAAGCCTATGAGATGACACGTCATCGGAAACCCAACCGTTGAGCCCTTTCTCTCAACTAATTGGGAAAAGAATCCAAAAAGGTTTACCCGCCGCAAACAGGCGGGTAAACCTTTTTGGATTATCTCCAATAAAAGGCTAAATTGGATAGTGCGACAATGTCGTGTCTGATAAATTTGTAAAACGAATTTATGGTGAACAGGAGGAGTGGAGGATGGGATCCAAGAAGTTTAATGTTGCGCTGGCCGGCGCAACGGGTGCGGTGGGAAACCAAATGATCACCTGCCTGGAAGAAAGAGACTTTCCGGTCAATAAGATAAAACTGCTGGCATCGAGCCGCTCAAAAGGGCGGGAGCTCACTTTCAGGGATCGACCGGTCAAGGTTGAAGAAATGACCGAGGATTCATTCAAGGGAATGGATATTGCACTATTTTCGGCGGGGGGTGGCACCAGTGAGCATTTCGCACCCCATGCCGCTAAAGCGGGCTGTGTCGTAGTGGATAATTCAAGCGCATGGCGCATGGATCCGGATGTCCCCCTGGTGGTACCGGAGGTCAATCCACATGCGATTGCCGGGTATACCAAGAAAGGGATTATCGCCAACCCCAACTGCTCTACCATTCAAATGGTGGTTGCCCTGAATCCCATCCATCAGAAGTATCGGATAAAGCGGGTGGTGGTTTCAACCTATCAGGCGGTGTCCGGAACAGGTATAAAGGCCATGGACGAATTGTCTGACCAGACCCGGGCGATTTTGAGTTTCTCGGAACCGGAGTCAAGTGTCTATCCACACCGCATCGCCTTCAACTGTTTGCCGCATATCGATGCTTTCCAGGAAAACGGCTATACCAAAGAAGAGATGAAGATGGTTAACGAAACCCGTAAAATCATGGAGGATGACAGTATTCAAGTCACGGCGACAACGGTTCGCGTGCCGGTATTCTACGGGCATTCGGAGGCAGTGAACATCGAGACGGAGGCGCCGGTATCGGCAGGTGACGTTAAATCCGTGTTAGCAGAAGCACCGGGTGTTGAGGTGGTGGATGATCCATCACAGAACGTTTACCCCATGCCCATCGCTGCGGCAGGCCAGGATCTGACTTATGTGGGCAGAATTCGCGACGACTTCTCCATCTCCAACGGGATCAATATGTGGATTGTTGCCGATAATATTCGCAAAGGAGCTGCCACCAACACGGTCCAGATAGCTGAAATTCTGGCCAAGGACTATTTGTAGGGGGCGATCATGGAACGGACACCGATAACAAAGAATGGATACGAAAAACTGAAGCGCGAGTTGACACACCTCAAGTCTGTTGAAAGACCGCAGAATATCAAAGCCATCGAAGAAGCCCGGGCGCATGGTGACCTCAGCGAAAATGCCGAGTTTGATGCGGCAAAGGATCGTCAGGCATTCATCGAAGGTCGAATCCAGGAGTTGGGTTACAAATTAGGGACTGCTGATATCATCGAACCGGATAATCTGCCCAAGGATCGAGCTGTCTTCGGTTGCGGCGTAGTATTGGAAAATGTCGA
Organism: Desulfobacterales bacterium; assembly: GCA_029939655.1. Classification (GTDB taxonomy): domain Bacteria; phylum Desulfobacterota; class Desulfobacteria; order Desulfobacterales; family B30-G6; genus B30-G6. Next base: position 1,445 of record JAOZSO010000093.1, on the reverse strand, counting down.
TACCGGAGAGAGTGTCGAATACCAGCTGGTTGGTCCGGACGAATCAAGTATCGAGGAGGGACGAATTTCAGTCAAATCGCCCCTGGGGCTGGCCATCATCGGCAGAGAAGTCGGTGAAGAAGTGTTGGTTCAGGCGCCGGCAGGAAAACGCACGTATGAATTGGTGGAGATACAATAATAAAATTGTTTCACAATTTAAATTAGAAGCACAAAATTCGAAAAGCTAAACAGTTCGACAGGCTCAT
>JAOZSO010000093.1:0-1190 GCA_029939655.1 Desulfobacterales bacterium | reverse complement strand
CCCTTTTCTCCAATGAATGGAAGAAGAGAGGATCAAGTATCGCATTTATTTAAATAATTATCAGAATATTATAAAGATAGGAGGTACACCGTGGCACGTATTACAATCGAAGACTGCCTGTCAAAAATTCCCAGCCGCTTTCAGCTGGTTCACATGGCAGCCAAAAGGGTGAGACAGATTCGGGAGGGTTCCGAATACCTCGTAAGCTCACCCAAAAACGAGGATATTGTTGTTGCACTTCGTGAAATTGCAGCAGACAAGGTAAGGGCCAGGCCAGCCGAAATAGAAGTAGAAACAGAAGAACTCAACGAAATACAGGAAGCACCGGAAACACTGGAAGCATCGGAAGCACCGGAAACACTGGAAGTACAGGAAACATCGGAACCAGAAGAAAAAGAAGTGTAACCTGTATATTTCACGATACTATTTTCAATTCACTGTGTTAAAAAGTGCCGGAGAGTGCATGGAAGCCGTCTGTTTTGCCGAAGCACAGCTACATATATAAAGCTCTGAACAGGGCTGTTGGCAAGGCGCTGCACCGATACGAGATGATATCGGATGGCGATCGAATCCTGGTAGGGCTTTCCGGCGGGAAAGACAGCCTTTCACTCATGTGGTTGCTCAACGAACGGCGAACCCGGGTCCCCATCGACTATGAGCTGTTTGCCGTTTATGTGGATCTGGGGTTTCCAGACGGGTTTAGTGATGCCTTGCGGGAACATGGTGAGAATTCCGGATACGCTGTTCGGATTGTGCACACGGACTATGGTGTGATCAGTCACGGGCCTGAAAATCGTGAAAATCCCTGTTTTCTCTGCTCCCGGTTGCGACGGAAACGCTTATTTGAAATCGCGGAAGAGCTGGGATGCAGCAAGGTTGCCCTGGGCCACAATAAAGATGACATCATTGAGACGCTGTTCATGAATATGTGCTATGCGGGTGAAATCAGTACCATGCTGCCCTCGCAGTCTTTATTTGGCGGGAGTTTTCATCTGATCAGACCCCTTGCTTTTGCAGATGAGGACAGCATCAGGCGGTTTGCCGGGGAGCAGGCCTTCCCTGAATTTATCAACCCATGTCCAACAGCAAAAACTTCCAAGCGACTGGAGATCAAAACTCTTTTAAAACAACTTTACGCCGGCAATAAAAAAATAAAGGGCAATATATTCAGGTCCATGAGCCATGTACGG
>JAOZSO010000092.1:0-9822 GCA_029939655.1 Desulfobacterales bacterium | reverse complement strand
GGTGCATTCCTCACCCGGTTCATGCGTGGGTTGATCATTGTCTCCAGCGCATCGGTGTAATTGGAAAACTTGAGTATCACCGTGATTCCGTAAAGCTCTGATATGTCGGGCGGGGTCCAAGCGGAGGCGTCACTTTTTTCGTAAGATAGAAAACTGTCCGTTCCGTAGTCGGTCAGTATATTGTCCACAAGCGTTTTGGCCGGTATGGTCGACGTGCCGGCAGTTTTTTCAAGGGTGATGACATCACCTGTTTTCTGGATTTCATAGGTCCCGTCATCTGCAGTGTAAATGATCCTGTTTGCTTCGGCAGTGGTGATACTCGTGGCATTCAAGAGCTCAATACGGATGCGCGAAAGGGCCAGGTTGGCCTTCTGGCTTACGCCGGCAGCATCTTTTGAAAGGGAAAAACCATTGAGGGCGGTGACGACGATGGTCATCAGCGCAACGCCCAGAATTCCCGCAATGGTCAGACTGGCAATGAGTTCAACCAGGCTGAAGCCCTTGCTATTTGTTGCTGTGCGATCGTCCATGTGTGAAACTTTGTTGGAACATGTTACCAGTCTTCATATTAACTCGGCGACTAAATAGCCGAGTTTGTTATGCCGGACTTGATCCGGCATCCAGTGCTTTTCTGGATTCCCGCCTCCGCGGGAATGACAACCGTAGACTATTTAACCATAGGCGTAATATAACGTCGATGGAACATTGGAATGCTGGAATATTGGTTTTCCTATTAGCATTAGTTCATGGTTTAAAATAGCGACGCAGTCGCGTCAGATAAAATCGCGCAGCGATTTTATTATTCTGCAAAAAGTGCTACCAGTTTCTGATCATTGTTTATCAGACTAACCTGCAGGATCTTATTGGTTCCCTGGGTGTTGTAGGCGCCGCCGTTGAAGCTGTTGATATAGGCTGTACTGTCCAGGTAGTTGGCACTGGAGTCAACATTTGTTTTGAAACTGGAAATGTCCAGGTTGTGGTTTCGAATTGCGTCCCGATAAATACCGGTCCATTTATCCATCTCCTGAATCAGGAGGTGATGATCATTGAGACGATTTACGGGCTCGGCACTTCGAATCAGATTTGTCCCCATGACCGGAAACATAATGGCGGCTGTAATGCCAATCAGGATGATGGTAACAATAATCTCCAAAAGCGTAAACCCTTTGTGAGATGCCGTATGTTTTATGAGGATACCCATTATGGTATGAATCCAGTAAGTTGGGTTATGATAATGGGTTTCGTGGGAGAGATTTCTCCTACGGGTGTGACATTGATCGTCAGGTCAGACGGCAACGGGGTGTTGGTTAAAGCATCGGTATAGGCACTGTAGGGTATCCCACGCTGATCAAAAAAAACAGTGAAAGCAGTTCCTATGGCTATTTTTTTCTCGACTAAATCGAGTTTGCCGTCATTGCCGGTGTTGTATCGCCGGTCATGCGGTAGCATAATGATATTATCGTCGGGATCAATCCCCTTGAACATCCAATAGAAAGCCGTGTCACATTTCATACCCAAAATATCACTTGAATCTGTTCCCGTCATGCCAAGGGCCTGGACATGGCGAAGATGGCTTTTTAGGATCTCTGTTTGGGAAACCAAATCGGTTGAAAAAGCACCGGATTTGCTAATGATAATGGTGCTGATGATGGCGATAATGACGAGAGTTACCGTGATTTCGGCAAGGGAAAATCCGTTTTTATTTTTAAAACCAAGCATTGGTGGCATGCGCGATGTGGTATTTTCTAGTTAGTGCCAATCCATGCGCGAAAATCTCTATTTCTGGACGGACAATAGTTAGTGTGTTTAGGTATCGAACATAATGACAAAAACGATGTTATCATGGAATCGCGGCAACCGCAACAAATAAGAGGGCAATGAAACAGCGGGATAGCCGGTCTCATTGCCCTGGATAGATTTCAAGAAGGAAGTGCTAACCTTAATCGTAAACGGGTTTACCGATATTAAGTGCCTACTGCTTAGCGCCTCGTGTAAAATATCCCGGTTTATCGGTGTCACCGGGAGCCCAGGTGAGAGTCCAAAAGTGTCCCGCGGGAGTGACAAAGCCGATGGTGCCGGTAGCAGGTGCATCGACACCCTGGCCGGTGACTGAAAATTGATTACCAAGGTCACCGTCATATCCGTCGTATAAGCCGGCTGTACCGCCATTCAATGCATTTTGGGCAAATGAAAGTGCCACCTGGCCGTTGAGTTCACCAATGGCACCTTCAATTGCCTTTGTTCTAGCTGTTTCCTGCATGTCAAAAAACTTGGGTATGGCAACCGCCGCAAGAATGCCCAGTATGACCAGAACGGCAATGACCTCTACAAGTGTGAACCCTTCTTCTTTCTTCAACTGCTGTCTTAATTTGCCTGTTTTTGCTTTCATCGGGATCTCCTTATGATAAGTAGTTACTCAAAAACTGCATGGAGAAAAAAATGTAGTATGTATTTAAAGTTATTAAAAATTTATGCACATAGAATGCCAGCCTGGTAAGATAGACACAAAATATTATAAGTATCGATAATAAAAATGAGTAAGCGAAACAGAAATAAATCAATTAATATACTTTCGTGAAAAGGCTTTAAAAAGCCTTAAATATCATTCCAGTAAGGCAAGAATCCAGTGTTTTCAGGTAGTTCTGGATATCTGCCTTCGCAGAGCTTTCCCCTGCGGAGGCAGGGGTATGACGGAATTTCGAATGTTTTACGTGTCCGCCAAGTGAAACAACTAGACGGTAGTAAAAAACATAAATAATTATTGCAACAATGATTCAAAAAGAGCTGAAATAGCTAACATAATTGTAAAACAACAAAATATGTAGGTGAAAAACTACAATTATTGTTGCTTGAAAGACGTCGTGTCGATGTCATATTTTTTAATTCGATGCCACAGACTGCGCTCCTTAATGCTTAGAAGGACGGCTGCCTTCTTCTGGACCCCCCCCGTCTGGGTCAATGCCTCGATGATAATTCCTTTTTCAAGCTCATGGATACGGTGATCCAGATCCATGGCCTTTGGCAGGGTGTCTATCTTTTTGGGTATCGATTTGCCAAAAACGTTGATGAGGGCCGACGGCAGGTGCTTGGGTTTGATGACGGACTCGGCGGTGATTGTAGCGGCCTCCACGGCATTTTTAAGCTCACGCACATTCCCCGGCCAGTTATAGGCAATTAAAAGCTGCATGGTTTCCGGCGTTACCGTAAGCAGTTGATCATGTTGCCGGAGAAACCTATCGACGAGCAGTGGAATATCTTCCCGCCTTTCGCGCAAAGGTGGCAAATGGATGGCAAAAACATTCAGACGGTAAAAGAGGTCCTGGCGGAATATTCCCTGGTCCACCAGGAAAGTAAGGTCCTGATGCGTAGCGGTAATGAAACGGACATTGACCTTGATGGGTTTGATGCCTCCCACACGTTCAAATTGACTTTCCTGAATAGCCCGCAATACTTTTGTCTGGGTTTCCATGGGCATATCGCCGATTTCATCCATGAAAAGGGTACTGTTGTGGGCAGTTTCAAATTTACCAAGCTTTCGGGAAACAGCACCGGTAAAGGCACCTCTTTCATGGCCGAAGAGCTCGCTTTCCAAAAGACTTTCGGGGATTGCCGCGCAATTCAGGGCGATGAAATCTTTTCCCTTACGCTTGCTGTGTTGATGGATACTCTGGGCTATCAACTCCTTTCCGGTGCCGGTTTCACCAAGAATGAGGACCGTCGAGTCTGTTTTGGCAACCTGTAGAATCTGTTTCAATACTCCCCGCATGGCTTTGCTCTGGCCAACAATATCCGGGAACAACTCCCGGGCTTCCACCTGGCTCAAAATATCGGTTACCTGATCGAAGAGTTGTGAAAATCGTTGCATGTCGTCGGGTTTGTCTGTTCTGGTTTCTGTTTTGGGCGCCCGTCCGAGTACACCTAGATTTTCGGTGTTTTGTGCAAATCGCTTCATGGGGCCGATTATGAATTTGACAATTAAAATACCGAAGACAGCCGTCACGATGACCATGATCGTACCCCAGAAGGCCACCGGCCAGGTGGGGTCAAGGCCGCGCTTGGAATAATAGGTGGTGATGTTGAAAGAGGCAATGGTAGCCAGTACGGAGATGCCCGCAATGATGACGGGAACGATAACGTACAGACTGATATTGAATCGGATATCTTTCATAAAATTGCTCCGCAATTTTATTTGACGCGACTACCGTCGCTATTTTGACTTATAAAATATTAATCACTCAAATAATACCCAATGTCGATGTACTTAACGCTAATAGCTAAGGGCGAAGAGCTAAGAGCCGCGTCAGCCCGCCATCTTGGTCATATCCCACATGGGCAAATAGATGGCGAGGGCAAAAAAGCCTACAACAACGGCAAGGCCGAGTGTCAGTAGGGGCCCGATAGCCTCGGAAAGCTTTTTCATGGCATATTCGAGTTCAGAATCGTAATGAAGCGCAATTTCGGAAAGCATGTCTTCGAGACTGTCTGATTCTTCTCCGATGGCAATCATATTAATGACAATGGGTGGAAAATATTTGGCGGATTTCAATGGCTCCGCCAGACCCCGGCCTTCTTCCAGCCGTTCCGTAACGAGGTCGAACTCTTTTGAAATAGCTGCATTTCCAATGGTTTCCGTCAAAATACGGATGCAGTCGAGGACGGGGACACCACTGGCTTGCAGGATAGAGAAAATACTGGCAAATCTTGCCATGGCCGCTTTTACGAAAAGCGGTCCCAGCAGGGGAAGGCGCATCAGAAAGGTGTCTTTTGTCAGCAGCCCCTGTTCGGTTTTAAAATAATAGTTAAGGAATATGATGCCGCCAACGATAACAGCGATCAGGAGCAGCCAGTAATTGGCGAGGAACTGGTACATGAGCATGCAGATTTGCGTTGGAATCGGGAGGGCAATGTTGGACCTTTCGAAGATTCCCACAAACTTTGGAATAACGAAGGTCAGAAGAACAAAAAATGCGAGCCCTAAAAAGGCCAGAACAATAATAGGATAGGAAAGTGCGGCCCGAATCTCGGACTTTATCTTGTGTTCATGTTCGAGGATATAGATCAGCCTTTCCAGTATCGCAGGCAATGCGCCACTGGCTTCTCCAGCGCGCAACATGCTGCAGTAGAGAGGTGAAAAGGCCTTGGGGTGTTTTCGAAACGCATCATGCAGACTGGCGCCTTCCTCCACATCCTGGGAAACAGACAGGATAATATCTTTCAAGGCAATATTCTCGGTCTGATTTTCGATGACTTTAAAAATTTTCAAAATTGGCACACCCGCTCTAATGAGTGTCTTGAACTGCTTGGTAAAGAGTATCAGTTCCGGTGGTTTGATGGTCGCAAAACGTTCCTTCAGGCGTTTGACAAACGCGCTAGATACCACCTGGCCCTTTACAACTACCTGTGATGGCAGGTATCCCCTGGCGGAAAGAATATTGTTGGCCATGTCGGTAGAGTCGGCTTCGATTTCACCGGTGACCATGGATCCGGACTCGTTGATGGCCTGGTAAGAATATGTCGGCATAATAACCTGTGTAGTGGGTTCGTTGCGTTTATTGTGTTTGTTGTGTTCAGTGAGTCGTTATTCCGTTAGACCGAAACTCAACGAACTCAACGAACCCAACAAACTCAAAGAACATTGTTATACGATGACTGCCGATGCTGCTTCCTCGATGGTTGTAATACCCTGGAGGATTTTTTTGGCGGCATCCTCTTTGAGTGTTGTCAGCTTTCCTTTCTGAACGGCAGCCCGGGCTATTTCCTGCGATGACTTTCTATTTAGAATCATATCCTGGACCATTTCGTCGATTAAGAGGATTTCATAGACACCGGTTCTTCCCTTGTACCCCTTGTCCATGCAATTGAAACATCCGTTGCCTTGCATGAAATTCGGATTATCAGCATGGTTGAGACCCCAGTACTCCAATGCAGGCTCCGGGGGAGTATAGGGTTTTTTGCAGTAAGGGCAAGCCTTTCTGACGAGTCGTTGAGCGATGGATACGAGCATTACTGATGAAACGAGAAATGGCTCGATGCCCATGTCAATAAAACGTGTGATGGCACCGGCTGCATCGTTTGTATGAACCGTGCTAAGTACTCGGTGGCCGGTAAGCGCAGACTGAACGGCAATCGAGGCGGTTTCCGGATCTCGAATCTCGCCGACCATGATGACATCAGGATCCTGCCGCATGATTGAGCGAAGCCCTCCCGCAAATGTCATTCCGGCTTTCCTGTTGAGCTGGATTTGTCTGATCTTGTTAAGCCGGTATTCAACCGGGTCTTCTATGGTGATGATATTGATGTCCGGCTGATTAATCCTTTTGAGGATTGAATAGAGCGTTGTACTTTTGCCGCTGCCGGTGGGTCCGGTGCTGAGGATCATGCCATAAGGTTTGTGGATCATGGGCTCGAGTTTGCGGATGTCGGCCTTAGACATACCCAGTTCTTCCAGAGATTGAACGCCGCCGCTTGTGTCAAGGAGTCGCAAGACCATATTCTCCCCATAGATCGTGGGAATGGTGGAAGACCGGATGTTGATCTCTTTATCATCCATTTTGATGGTGAAACGCCCATCCTGGGGAATTCTTGAAACCGATATGTCCATGTTGGAAAGAATCTTCAATCGTGAGATGATGAGCAGTATCATGGTCTTGGGCGGAGCTGGAAGTTCATGCAGTTTGCCGTCAACACGAAATCTCACCTGGACATAATCTTTTTCCGGACTGATATGAACATCGCTGGCACCTTCACGAACTGCCTGGGAAAGAATAGAATTGACAAGACGGATAACCGGTGCCTCTTCCGCCATGTCCTGCAAGGAGCTGACTTCGATATCCTCGATAGCTGATCGTGAACTGTCTTCATCATCGTCTCTTTCAATCTGCATTTCCTGCATGCCTTCGAGAACTCCATCGATACCGGAATAAGTGCCATACAGGCTGCCGATCAAATGGTTGAGCTCCTGGTAGGTGCAGATGACCGATTCCACTTCTGTGTTGGTGTAGACCTCGATGGAGTCGAGCGCTGTAATATCCATGGGATCGGTCATTGCGAGGGTCAGGAGGAATTTGGTCTTTCTCAATGGCGCAGATTGATACTTCTGGGCAAGCTCCAGGGGTATCACCTTGGAGAGTTCGATGTCGATGGGGTAGTCATCGGGGTTGTACTTCTTGATTTTCAGCTGTTGTGATATAATATCGGTCACCTGAGATCCACTGACGATTCCCTCACGAACAAGATATTGTCCTAGTTTCATGTTGGTCCGCTTGTGGTCGATGATGGCCTGTTTCAGCTGTTCCTCGCTCAATAACCCGGCCTCGATGAGCATTTCTCCAAATTTCTTTTTAGTTTTCACTGTTTGTCTCGCCTGTTTTATATTTTTGGCTCTTCTCCCAATTCGTTGGGAGAAAGGGTTCCAGGGGTCGAGGATTCAAGGATTCAAGTGTTAGTGTATTGGTAAGGATTTGCGTAAAAAACCGTATGTGCATCCCATTCAGAAACAACTTTACCTTTTGCACCGTCCCTCAACTGAAGAAGTTCAAGTTTATTGACAGCCGAAGCCTCATCATAAAAAGGTTGTCCCAGAAGCACTGAAAAATGAAGACCGGATGAGGGGCTCCAATATGGAATCAGGTGTGCGGGAAGAGCGGTGGCGGTCCCTGGTCGTAGAAATCGGAATGCGGCTTCCAGGTTATCTTCTTCGGCAATTTGAACCCACCATCGTTTCAATGACTGAAGTTTCGCACGGGATGCAATTGCCGGGAAAAGTATAACTTCACCGACGCTGATGGTGTTCGGATCCGTTATGTGCGGGTTGATCCGGAGCACTGATTGAAGATGGGTTTTGTTGAAAACACCATAAATTGTCTGGATAAGTCCGCCGAGGGTTTCATTTCGTTTGACTTTCATTTGTCCTAGTACGTCAGGAACTTCGTGCATCCCGGGACTTGTTGCTGCCTGGGCGATTGCAGAAGACTGTAGCTGGGCATTGTCCGGAGAATCGGGGGTGTCCACTGAAAGGCCTGTCTTGTCTGTCGGGATGGGCGCTTTCGTTTCCGGGGATGTGTTGCCTTTGGTCGTTACGATAGTCTCTGCGTCATCGCTTGTCACGGGTGCGATTGGTATGGGGCCGATGGTCGTGGTATGCTTCTCTTTTGCTGCATCGGTTTTTTTGGCTACGGGTATTGTGGTTTGGTCCGGAAGCCATTTCGGAATGGCGAAAACGATACCGACAAAAACGATCAGGAGAATGGCTGCAAATTGCCATGGCCGCTTTTTCCCTGAAGAAAAGACCCTTCGGATACATGATTGCACCAAAAACCAGTTGGCCTTGCTTTTGTTCTGTATGATCATCGTCAGAATGCTGCGGTGGCAGACGTTGACGATTTTACGTGGATAGCCGTTTGTGGACCGGTAAATAGCCCAGAGGGCAGGGTAGGTGAACAATGCCAGTCGTTTTGCAGCCGCGCTCGACTGGTTCAGACGATACTGGATCATGGAGCGCGTATCGCGAAAATTCATGGGTTTCAACAGGTGGTACAGGTTTATCCGGTCGGCAAAATTGGCATGCTGCTTGAGTATGTTGTCGAATTCTCTCTGGGCAAATATTGCGATTTGAAGTAGCTTATAATCGTTTGTTTCAAAATTGAGAAACTCTCTCAGTAACTCGAGACAGAAAACCGGAATTTTCTGGCCTTCATCGATGATGAGGATAACGGTCTTGTTTTCATCAACACCTTTTGTGAAAAGCGCATGTTTGATGTGCTCTTTCAGTTTGTAGTCATCGATATTTTCGGGGTACTTTTCATTGGTGAGCATTTCCGTCACAGCAAGCAGGAACTCGTGGGGCGTACTGAAATAGGGATCCAGGATAAGGTGCGACTCGATATCGGTGTCATCGGAAAATCGTCGCAGCAGCTGGCGGCAGAGCGTCGTTTTCCCCGTCCCAACTTCACCGACGACCACATTCAACCCCCGTCTGAGCCGCAAGGACAATTCTAATTTCTGAAGGCAGCTGACATGTTGCTGGGATTTGAAAAAGTAATCCGGATCCGGAGAATTGGAAAAGGGTTCTTTATTTAGATTCAGAATACTGAAATAATCCATTTTCTTATCAGGATTCGGGCGTGCTTTCAGATGACGAATCATCCATTAAAGATTCATCCATATCGTCACCAAACCGCTCACCCAGGATATGGGGTGTAATGAAAATCAGCAGCTCTTCCAAGGTGTCTTCGTCTTCCGTCCCCTTAAAGAGGTAACCGAGAATCGGGATGTCTTTGAGCCATGGCACACCGGTATTTACTTTGCTGGAATTTTCCTTGCTGAGGCCGGCGATGACGGTGGTCTGCCCATCGTATAGGAGTACATTGGTGCTGGCCCTCTTGGTGTTAATGGCGGGTTGCCCACGGACTGCATTGGCAAAATCAAGCTCATCCTTCTTGGTCTTGATATTGAGTTTGAGGATATTGCCCCCAATGACGTGGGGGGTTACCACCAGACTGAGAACGGCATCTTTGTATTCGACATTGACTTCATCATCCTCTACCGTCTGGTAGGGAACCTCTGTACCGCTTTCGATGGTGGCTTCCTGGTTGTCCAGGGTGGTAATGGATGGGCTCGAGAGAATGTTGAGTTTGCCCTCTGCCTGCAGTGCCGAGAGTTGTGCCGCGAGAATGCTGCCGCCTATGTCTTCAAGGGCAAAACCGAGTGTCAGACCGGTTGCGCTGGTTTTGTCGAGTATATCGCCTGATCCACCCGAATTGAAGACATTGCCGGAGGTGGGGTCTATTCCACCGGCTGAGAGCGTCTTGTCAAGAACACCCG
>JAOZSO010000530.1:0-2606 GCA_029939655.1 Desulfobacterales bacterium | reverse complement strand
TTGAACCATACGGTTGAAGTTGATGATCCCATGGAGCTTTTTACGCTGATTGAAACCGAAGTTACTCTTTAAATAAGGATTAATTACCAGATGAAAACAAAAAAACTTTATCAGCTTGCCAAAACGATAAGAAGTAAAAATGCAGGGGTTGATAGGATCACTTTTGACATCATTTTTAATGAAGAGGCAAACTACCTTCTTGTTAAACAGAGTAAGGTTTTAACGGTTGATTCTGTTGCACGAATTTTTAATGTCTCGATTGATAGGATTTGCGATTTCGTTGAATATGACCCTGCATTTGCCATTAAATTCACAATCCAGCGAAAAAGACCCAGTGGTAGTCCAGGAGAAGGCGATATCTTTGGGTGCCAGCAGTACCCCCCTCTCCTTGATATTGAAATTCCAATGCCATCCGAATAGAGCCTTATGAGTTGGTTCGGTATTTAATCAAAAGAATTCCTCGATGCTCTGCATCGGGTTAGTTCATGATAAACAAAACAGTGGTGCAAAATGGGAAAAACGATTGGTGTACGCAGAGAAGATAAAAATAAATGGGAAAGAAGGGCACCTTTGATTCCCACAGATGTAAAAGAGCTATATGAAAGATTTGGAATAACAACCATCGTTCAACCTTCCGATATCCGAATTTTTCCGGACGGGGCATACAAAAATGCTAAAGCCCGGATAGATGAGGGTTTGAGCAATGCCGATATCCTTTTTGCCGTGAAGGAAATCCCAACCCGGTTATTGGAAAAAGGCAAAACATACGTGTTTTTTTCTCATACAGTCAAAGGGCAACCCTATAACATGAAGATGTTGAAACGGCTCATGGATCTTCAATGCAATCTCATTGATTATGAACGGATGAGCGACCACCAAAATGCCCGCATCATTACCTTTAGTGTTTACGCCGGTCTGGCTGGCATGATCGAAACGCTTCATGCGTTTGGCCGAAAAATGAAAATGCAGGGCTATCGCACACCTTTTGAGAGGATTAAGCAAGCATATCAATATAGGTCTGAAAATAAGGCCAAAGAGGAAATAAAAGATATTGGTCTGGAGATTTCCAATACAGGAATTCCGAGTGAAATTCATCCCCTGACAGTTGGGCTTGCAGGGTACGGCAATGTATCGAAGGGCGCTCAGAGTATACTTGATCTTTTACCGGTGAAAACAATCACCCCAGATCACCTCAGGGTCGGGTTAAACGGCGCCGATTTGGACAATGCGTACATCTATAAAACTGTATTTGAAGAAAAAGATATGGTTCAACCCAATGAAGGCGAATTTGAACTTCAGGACTATTACGACCATCCTAAGAAGTATGAATCCATATTTGATAATTACCTGCCTGCCCTGAAAATACTTGTTAATTGTGTGTACTGGACCGAAAAATACCCCAGGCTTATTAAACGTCAAAGACTTAAAGATGATCTGATCGGGGCGAATAAATCTGGGCTTCAAGTTATCGGTGATATCAGCTGTGATATAAATGGGTCAATTGAAATAACGAAGGCGGCCACAAAGCCGGATAACGCCTGTTACACTTATTATGCCGATGAGGACGATTATAAAAATGGAATTCAGGATTCTGGTATCACCATCATGGCTATCGATAATCTGCCATGTGAGTTTCCCAGAGAAGCATCCGCCTCGTTTTCTTCGGAACTAAAAGTATTTGTAAATGACATTGTTTCTGCTGATTTCAAGAAAGATTTTAAAGACCTCAACCTTCCGGAAGAGATCAAAAAAGCAGTCATTTTGCAGAACGGTGCATTGACACCGGACTATCAATACATGGCAGCGTTTCTCTAATAGATGTGAAATAAATATTCATCTGCACGCGATCCGGAGATCATAATAAGACTTTTACTTCAAACTTCCAATCATCAAATTGTGTTGGGCTTCGATTTGTATGCGCCCCGGGCTTGTCTCATGTCTGATGAATTAACCTGGTGGAATATCCAGGAAATGACATTTTCCCTATGATATTGGTTATAATAACAACCCATTGATTATCCTTTGTCATGTTGTTTATGCAACCTTGGGGTAAAAAAAGGCAGGGCCACGTTGGCCCTGCCCATGCTCTTTGACAATATTTGATATCTTATGATGCTATTCGGAATAGATCTGTTTTGGAATGTATATATTTATCTTGTCTTCTTTCGCTATAACCTCTTCGATCAAAGACATTTCTTCTTTCAGTGCCATTATGCCCATTACCATTATTACCAAATCGTCTATCTCCAAGCATTCTTCTGTTTAATTCAAGACGTCGATCTTGACCCATTTATTACCTCCAATAAGTAGTTTGGCGGGAAATTATATAAACCAATTATGGTATGCAAGAAGAAAGTTCATTACGGATTAAATATAGGCAATCATATATACGGGATAGGCGTGCCGGTGCCGAAAAGGAATGACCCTGGCGGGCTTCCTGCAGCTCTTAAATGGCCATGTTTTATGTCGGGGATTAATATTTTATGAAAAACAAAAGGGCTTATGAGTTTATCGTAAGCCCTTGTTTTGTTTATGGTACGCCCGGCTGGGATCGAACCAGCGGCTTTCAGCTCCGGAGGCTGACGCTCTATCCACTGAGCTACGGG
>JAOZSO010000529.1:0-2613 GCA_029939655.1 Desulfobacterales bacterium | reverse complement strand
TTTTTGTCCTCATGTTTGCATCCATGAATAACGTCTTCTATTTTGGAATGCTTACCGGAATTACGATTTTGCTTGCCCTGTTAGCCGATTTCCTGCTGGCTCCAGCCTTGCTGACTATAGTCAACAAGCCGCATGGCCCTGGGAACAAGGAGGTTTGATATGATAAAATACAGATTCTTTTGCAACATATTTTTTACCATGGTCCTTTGCCTGCCGATTGTGTATACTGCCCTGAGCGTTTCCCAGGCCTCGGCCAATGCGCTTACCGCCGGTGAGATCATGGAAAAAGTTGATGCCCGGGACGATGGCGACAACATGACTGCAAACATGGAGATGATCCTTATCGACAAGAATGGCCACGAGCGTGTTCGGAAAATAAAGACCTTGACCAAGGACAAGGGAAAAGACACCTTAAAGTTAATGTTTTTCATTAAGCCTGCTGATGTCAAGGACACCGGATTTCTCACCTATGACTATTACAGCGGCGAGAAAGATGATGACCAGTGGCTTTATCTGCCGGAACTTCATAAGACCAAACGGATAGCATCTTCGGACAAATCATCGGCATTCATGGGATCAGACTTTTCTTATGCCGACATGACCAAAAGGGTTCTTGACGAATGGACGTACAAAATCCTCAAAGAAGCCGAAGTTCGCGGAAACAAGGTCTGGCTTATCGAGGCCATTCCTTCAAACAAGACCATTGAAGATCGCTACGGATATACCAAGTCGATTCTTTTTGTCCGGCAGGATATCTTCATGGTTGTGCGCGCTGTTCACTGGGTGAAAGAGGGCAAAAAGCTTAAATATTTTGATATAAAGAAACTGGAACAGATCGATGGTATCTGGGTTGGAACGGAAAACAACATGAAGACCAACAAGGGCAAGCAGACCATCCACCGGAGTGTCTTCAAATGGGACAACATTAAATATAACCAGGACTTGGATGAAAAACTGTTCACTATCAGGCGGTTGGAAAAGGGACTTTAATGTTTGAAATCGGAAACTGGAAATCGGAAGCGATATAATCGTACCATTGTTTCGTTTTTTGTTCTCTTCATGGCTTTTACATTATTATTGCCAGGGCCGACTTTTGCTGTCGAGGATGAAACCCTTGATGACATTATTAACGGCTTTGACGATAAAAAGCCTGGTGCATCTGATGATACCATGCAAGACGTGCTTGAAGGCTTTGGAGATGATCAGCAGGATATTGAAAAAAGTAAATCCAGCGATGATTTTTTAGACGGATTTGATGACGACACCAAAGAGCCCGTACCTGAATTGCCATCAGAGCTGGAAAAAGATGAAATCAAACCATCTGTTTTCAGTTTAAACGGCGATATCGAACTCGGCGCTTCCTACAACTATGCGCATGATAACCCTGAAGGGAATGAAACCGACTGGCGGGGCTTGTCACGCCTGCGCACAGAACTTTATCTTGAATTAAACGCCAAATTTTCCAGTTCATGGCAGGCACGCATAAGCGGCAAAGGAGCCTACGATTTTTCTTATTTAATCAAGGGCCGGGATGAATTCACCGATGATGTGCTGGATAATTACGAAAAAGAGCTTGACCTTGGTGAAACATATATCCAGGGAAGCCTGACAAAAAACCTCGATGTTAAAATAGGTCGCCAGATCGTTGTGTGGGGAAAATCGGACAGCATTCGGGTTACGGATGTGCTTAACCCCTTGGATATCCGCGAGCCCGGCTTAACCGATATTGAAGACCTGCGGCTTCCGGTTGCAATGTCCAGGCTTGATTATTACATCGGTGACTGGAGCCTGACCGGCATTGCCATTCATGAAATCCGGTTTAACAAGATCCCGGAATACGGCAGCGACTTTTATCGTGCTCCCCAGCCGCCTCCCCATGAAGATAAACCGGACCAATTCGGTAAAATTGCCGAGTATGCTGTTGCTATAAATGGGATTTTCAGTGGATGGGATATAGCATTTTACTGGGCCGACTATTATAATGATATACCCCATACGAAACTTGTGTCCGCCGGACCGCCCCCGAAAATTGAGTGGAAACACGCACGCCTGAAAATGTTTGGTGCGGCTTTTAACGTAGCTGTGGGCAACTGGCTTTTAAAGACAGAAGCTGCATATATAGACGGATTCAAGTTCTTCAATTTGCCGGGCAAAGAATATTCCAGAATAGATGTATTGGCCGGAATTGAATATTCAGGTTTCAACGATACCACTGTGAGCATGGACGCAGTAAACAGGCATATAAACGATTTCGACAAAATTAAAGATTTTCCGCCTGCTGACGCACAAGAGGATGAATGTCAGTGGGTGTTTAGATTAACCAGAACTTTTTTAAATGATACGCTCACCTTAACCTTTTTGGCTTCAACGTATGGTAAAACCGGTCAGGATGGTTCCTCCCAACGTTTTTCCACTGAATACGATGTAACCGATTCTATTGAAATTGCAGGTGGGGTGGTACTCTACAAAGCCGGTGATCATGAAACGTTCAGAAATATCGGTGAGAATGACCGTCTCTTTTTTAATTTCAAATATAGCTTTTAACGATGGAGTTTACTCCAGTGTTGCAAAAGCCGGAGGGCTTCAGAGTCAAGGCGTCTGAGGGTGGGCATC
>JAOZSO010000528.1:0-2616 GCA_029939655.1 Desulfobacterales bacterium | reverse complement strand
AGAAAGTGCTGTGTGGGTTGCATTGCCCAGGGGGTCAGAGCAGGCAAGGACATCCATTGAAATGTTTGGGTCACAGAACCATACGTTGGTGACAGGGATAGAAAGATATTCGGCAAAAGCACCGGGCCGATTAACCCCTACGCCGCTGGTTTTCATGCAAAGATGCCGGCGACCCGCCAAACAGTTGCGGCAGCGACCGCACACCAAGTGCCCTTCACCGGAAACGAGATCACCCGGCTTGAAGTCATGGACATTGCTGCCTATTTCTACCACAGTTCCAACAAACTCGTGTCCCACCTGCAGAGGGACCGGTATCGTCCGCTGAGCCCATTCATTCCAGTTGTAGATATGGACATCCGTGCCGCATATCGCTGTCTTGTGAATTCGAATCAAAACATCATCGATTCCAACCTCGGGAATCGGCACCTCTTCCAACCAGATACCGGGCTCCGGTTTTGATTTGACAAGCGTCTTCATCTTCATATTAAGGCCTTTTTCTGTTGTTTACAAAATCAATTTCAGAAAAACGCTACCCATTTATTGATCGCATCCAGAAAGATAAACGTTTCCGAGGATAGGATTCTGCCAACCTTGTTCATATCTTCCACGAGAAATGATTTCAGTTCCTCCCGTGAATTGAAAAACACTTCAACAAGAATATCGTATCTTCCCGCTAGATTAACGACCGATTTTACGCCGTTAATCCGCGAGATCTTTTGCATTATTTTTTTATAATCTCTTCTTTCCAGTTTCATTCCGATGATTGCCGTGATGCTGTTTTCGTAAAAAAAAGGATTCACGGAAGCGGAAATTTTGAGGAAATTATTTTCGATCATTTTCGCGGTACGCAAGCGAATGGTGCCATCGGAGAGGTTCAATTTTTTAGCAATGATTTTATAGGGCGTCCTGCCATTTTTTTGGAGTTCGGCAACTATTTTTTTATCAATATTATCCGGTGTATATTCTTTCTGTCTCATTTTTTCTATCGAAGAATTTTTCATTTTATTGATTGTCTCCTTAGAAGAAGAAAGTGTAGAGATTTTATTTTTTTACTTATTCCAGAAAGGATTTGTCAAGAAAAATATTAAAAAAATTACGAAAAGCGAAAAAATATACATTAAATATTGCTTGACTCGAAATATTATATCTAATAAGTTTAAAAAACGAAATTACCATGGTGGTTGCGATAGATATCGCTGAGTATCTTTATCCCACTCTATTATTATTAAAATCAAACGAAATGCGGGTATTGTATCTGAAATTTACCAATAGTGAATTCCAGGGTTATCCATGCCAGGTGGCAATGCCTAAGCCACGCTAAAGAATTCATTACTTTTAATTTTTATAAAAGGAGGGGGTTTGAATGAAAATGAAAAAACGGGAAAAATTTTTCGCAAAAAATGTTGTGTTTGTTACATGCATGATTTTTATTCTATCCTTGTCAATCGGCTCTGTGGCGATGGCAGCCCAGTGGTCTACGGTCGCAGATCCCAAGGGTATTAAGACAGATTATCCCCAGCAGCTCGAATTAGACAAGTACGAAAAAGAGACGGGTAAAAAACTTAAATTCCATGAAAATCCGATGTTTGCCGAAAAAGTAAAGAAGGGTGAGCTGCCGGCGGTGGAGAAACGGCTGCCGGAAGAACCGCTTGTGGTAATGCCCTATGATGAAATCGGCAAATACGGCGGCAAACTCCGGGGAATATGTATTGCCTATGAGTCGGGCACATCCGAGGTGATGGCCTGGCGTCAGGCCAACATCGTGCGCTTCAGTGATGATGTGCGCACCATCGTTCCCAATGTGGCCAAAGCATGGAAATGGAACGATAATTATACCGAGATTACCTTCACTTTGCGTAAAGGTCATCGTTGGTCCGACGGCACGCCGTTTACGACCGATGATGTGGTTTTTTATATGAACGACATCATCCTGAACAAAGAGATCCACAAGGCCACGCCGCAGCCGTGGGGACCCATGGGGGCCAGTGTCGAAAAAATCGATGAGGTTACGGTCAAGTTCAAGTTTAAAAAGCCGTTTACGGGTTTGCTTTATTATCTCGGAGGTGGTGGGTCTTATTTTGATCTTTGGGCACCCAAGCATTTTCTCAAGCAGTACCATATCAAGTACAACCCCAAAGCCAATGAGGAAGCCAAAAAGAACGGCTACGACAACTGGGTACAGCAATTCGGTGTCTACTGGAACAAATGGAAGGATGCTGTTATCGCCAGCCCTCACGGGTTGGAGGTGCCCACCCTTGAAAGCCATCTCATGACGAAGATCAACACCCAACGCCGTGTCTTTGTCGCCAACCCCTATTACTTCAAGATAGATACGGCCGGCAACCAGTTGCCTTACATTGATACCCATCATGAACGCTTTCTCGAAAAGCAGCTGTGGCCGCTTGAGATTATGAACGGCAATGTCGATCAGAAATCCCAGAATATGCCGCTGGACATCTATCCGACCTTAAAAGAAAATGAAACCAAGGGGAATTATACACTGCAGCTTCCTCCGGGCATGGCGGGCCCCACCTTTATCTTTAATCAGACTGATAAGGATCCGGTGCTCAGAAAAATCTATGCCGACGTGCGCTTCCGCTATGCCATGTCGCTTGC
>JAOZSO010000091.1:0-9883 GCA_029939655.1 Desulfobacterales bacterium | reverse complement strand
GAGCGAAATGGGTGATCCAATGGCGATTTGCGCTGTTTGAGCCAATTAGGGCTCCTTACATCAGCGCATGACAATGAACAATCCAATATGAAAATAATGAAGCATCTTACCATAAAATAGTTTACAACCGCCGATAAAGGATTGATTACCCAGCATGGCATTGCTTGACCATATCGACAAAAAAATTCTGAACCGGATACAATCCGACTTCCCTATTACCCATAGCCCTTACCGTGCAGTGGCCGACCGTCTCAACTTGCGGGAAGCCGATGTTCTCGAACGGGTATCCAGAATGAGAGAGCAAGGTCTCATACGGCGGATTGGTGGGAATTTTGTCCCGGAAAAATTAGGTTATGTCAGCACCCTCTGTGCCGCGTCAGTCCCACAGGATAAAATTCAACACTTCACCGGAATCGTCAACCAATACCCGGGTGTAACCCATAATTACCAGCGCGACAACCGCTTCAATATCTGGTTCACCTTCATTGCACTCTCCAGGGAAAATATCGAAATCAATCTTCAACGGATTGCCCAAAAAACAGGTATCGAAAAGATACTCAATCTACCTGCAACGCACGTTTTTAAGATCAAAGCACATTTCAATCTATAGGAAAATGGACAACAAAACACCCCTCTACAACAGCCGTATATCGAATACCTATCTGGAATATATTTCCAGTAATTACCCTGAACTGGAAATTCCACCCCTTCTTGAGTATGCCGGGATTGAAAACTATGAAGCGGAAGACCCTGCGCACTGGTTGACCCAGGACCAGGTTG
Organism: Desulfobacterales bacterium; assembly: GCA_029939655.1. GTDB lineage: Bacteria > Desulfobacterota > Desulfobacteria > Desulfobacterales > B30-G6 > B30-G6. Next base: position 9,103 of record JAOZSO010000091.1, on the reverse strand, counting down.
ACCGGCTTCATGAAATTATGGTGGCAAAAACCGGCAACCCGAACCTTGCCAGAGATGCCGGTAGATATACCATTCTCTCCAAAAAAATCGGCGCTATAAAACAGTACACGTTGGGACTCATGAGCCCTGCCATGGTATACCTTGCCACCGGCAAGCTTTACCGCACCATGAGCCGCGGTGCCCGCATCGAAACAAAGAGCATCAGCTCTAACCAGGTTCAACTCACAGCCACCCCCAACAACGGTGTGGATGAAAAGCCTTATCAGTGTGCCAACCGCACGGGAACACTCGAGTCCTTGGCGAAACTCTTTACCAACGATTTTGCCACGGTAAAGCACCCGCAATGTTATCACCGGGGAGACGAAGCCTGTATTTACATGATATCGTGGAAGACGGCCAAATCCATGCTCTGGATCCGTACCAGCAAATATGCGCTTCTGCTTACCCTGCTCTTGACCGCTGTTTCCGGCTTGGTGTTTACCATGACACCTACATTGATGGTGTTTTTGGTGTCCGGCCTGGTGACGATAGTTACCTACTTCCAGGCTATCCGTTTGAAAAACAGGGAGCTGTCCCGGACGATTACATCCCAGGGAAATTCAGCCAAAGACCTCCTCAACGCCGCCAATGAGCGCTACAACGAAATGTCCGTAATCCAGGAGATTTCCTCTGAATCGTCGGCCACCCTGGAAGTGAATCGCTTGATTCACAGGGTCATACCCATCATGCAAAAGCGCTTGAACTTTGACAGGGCTGTGCTCATGTTGATACAAGATGTTTCCGGCACCCTGGAATATGTGGCAAGCTACGGGCAAACCGATGAGCAGTTGAAGGTATTGAAGCAGGCCCGGTTCAACTTGAAAAATCCCAAAGCCAAGGGACCGTTCGTAAAAGCCGTCAAAGAGCAGCGGCCGTTTCTTGTGGACGATGTCGACAAAATCGTTTCCTCGCTCTCCACAAACAGTAAGGTCTTTGCCGAAACCATTGCATCCCCCTCCTTTATCTGTGTCCCTCTCGTGTATAACCAGAAGGCTTTCGGTATTCTGGCCGTGGACAACTGGAATTCCCAAAAGCCGCTGACCAAGAGTGACATCGGCATTTTAAATGGAATTGCATCACAGATCGCGGCAGGAATTGCCAATGCCGATTCCTTTAAAAAACTGCAGAAAAGCGAAAAAGAATTCAGAAAACTCTACAAGGAATCGAAACGGGACGAACATCTGTACCGTTCATTGATCCATTCATCAGCGGATGCCATTGTCACCTGCGACCTGGGTGGACACATCAAATATACCAGCCCCGAATTCGAAAATGTGTTCGGGTGGTCCATCACAGAACTGCAGGGTTTGCCACTCACCTTTATATCCGAGCCCGAGTACGAGACCTGCCATTCAATGATTAGAGAGGTCGCGGAAAGCGGGAATCCCCATCGCGGCCTTGTATCGAAATGCACCACCAAGGGGGGGGACCTTCTGGATGTTCTCATCAGCGCGTCCCGCTATGACGACCACAACGGCGACGCACTGGGGCTGCTTCTCATCATAAGGGATATCTCCGAGAACAAACGCCTTGAAACCCAGCTACTTCAAGCTCAGAAAATGGAAGCCATCGGCACCCTTGCGGGGGGCATCGCACACGACTTCAACAACCTTCTTGCCGTTATCAAGGGCAATCTATCCCTGATGAGACTCGATTTTGATGCCGACCACCCCATCATGGCCAGGATACAGAATATCGATCAGCAGGTGGACAGCGGTGCCAAGTTAACAAGTCAGTTTCTCGGTTATGCCAGAAAAGGCAGCTATGAAGTCAAGCCCCTCGATATTGTGCGCGTAGTGAATGAAAGTTCACAGGCCTTTGGAAGAGCCCGCAAGGAAGTCATTCTAGATGCTTACCTTCCGGAGAACAAACTGATCATTGAAGCTGATCAGACCCAGTTGGAACAGGTTCTCTTCAACCTGTTTGTGAATGCGGCCGATGCCATGCCCAACGGCGGCACTCTGACCCTCAAGGCGGATCGACTCTCCGCCAAAGAGATTCTCGAAGAAAATTTCAGACCCAAACCCGGAACCTATATCCTCATCGAGGTTTCGGACACCGGCATCGGCATGAGTCCCGAAATTCAAAAACGCATGTTCGACCCCTTGTTCACAACCAAGAAAATGGGCAAAGGTACCGGACTCGGTTTGGCTTCCGTTTACGGCATCATCCAGTCCTACAAGGGATATATTACCGTCACATCGGAAGAGGGAGAGGGAACCCGTGTCAGAATCTATCTGCCGGCATCAGACAAATCTTCAAGCCGGACCCAAGAGACCAACGGGCCTATCGACCACGGCAAGGGAACCATACTGCTGGTGGATGACGAGGTCAGCCTGCTCCAGGTCGGTTCAGAAATGCTTGCAGCCCTTGGATATAAAGTCTTGTCGGCGGACAACGGTCAGGATGCGATAGACATTTTCACGACGCACAAGAAAAAAATCGACCTGGTTATCCTGGATATGATTATGCCCGGCATGACCGGCGGTGACGTTTTTGTGCGGTTGAAAGAAATTGATCCGAATATAAAGGCCATATTATCCAGTGGCTACAGCCTGGACGATCAGGGGAAAAGAATTATGGATAGCGGCTTTCGTTGCTTCATGCAAAAACCATTCGGAATGAAAGATCTCTCCATCAAAATCAAGGAAGTCTTGACGTGAAAGATCTACGCATCGCAGTTGTGGTCTGTAATGCCAGGGTCGGGGAAATTCGGCAGAACCTGGACAAAGTAATCGCCTTTGCCAAAAAAGCCCGAAATGCTGCAGCAGATATTGTATGCTTCCCTGAGTTGAACATTACCGGATACAGTAATCATGTGGATCTTATAGGTGTTGCAGAACCGATTCCAGGCCCAATCAGTGAAGCTCTTTCCAATATAGCAGCTTCGCATGAACTCCTCATCCTGGCCGGCATGGCGGAAAAAGGAAATCATGGCCGGACCTATGCCACCCACATGATCGCCATGCCGGATGGTGACTTGAAAACATACAGAAAAAGTCACATCGCACCACCCGAAAAAGAGATCTACAGTCCAGGAAATACCATTCCGATCTTTACTTTCAAAGAATCTACTTTCGGCATCCAGTTGTGCTATGATACGCACTTCCCTGAACTCAGCACGAAAATGACCATCAAGGGTGCTGAAATCCTTTTTCTACCGCACGCCTCCCCCAGAGGGCTGGCTATAGATAAACACCGGTCATGGATGCGCCATCTGACCGCCAGAGCTTTTGATAACAGCGTCTTTGTGGTTGCATGCAACCAGACGGGTTACAACGGGAAAGGACTTACGTTCCCTGGCAATGCCGTGGTTTTAGATCCAGCCGGAAACATCATCGGACAAAGCCTCAGCAGCAGGGAGACAATGATACTCGTGGATCTCAAGGCCGAGGTCTTTGACAATATCCGCAGCAACCGCATGCATTTTTTCCTCCCCAACAGGAGACCGGAATTATATGAAGTTTAGATTTGAATGCACCGACAATATCCCCCAATCCCCGTTGTAGGGGCAGGCCTTGTGTCTGCCCGTTTTGGCGAATCGATTTCGGTTGCTCGGGCTCCCACAAGGGGCACCCCTACGATGGAAATAAAACCGTGGATGTGATTTGGCCTTATTGTATGTCGTAACCCGCGGATTTTAACGTAACCGTGAGCGGTCGCCCAAATAAGAAATCGGTCATATCGGGTGCTACATTGCCGTTTTCCAGGACTAGCTGTCGAATAGCACTGTCATATTGAATTGCCCCGGTGATCACGTCCTGGGCCTGTTTGCTGAGCACTCCGTGAAAATCCTGGATCGCACGGTTGATCGCATCATGGGCACACTGCTTTTCATGGTCAGCGATGAGCTCCCACAGCCCCTCTATACCGGCAAGAATATCCTGGCGGGTCAATCTGTCCTTTTCATAGACAGCTTCGATATCCCGTGTGTCCCAACATTTCAACAACCGGCACTCAAGGGGCCGATGGTCATATATACTGCAGGATTTATCTCTTTTTTGAAAAAATACACACTCCCATGAAGGGCTTTTACCCTTGATCTTGATAATATCGGAATCGGCTGGTTTGAGCTGTCCCTGAACATTGTCATGAACGAATTCTCCCTTGCGGATGGTGTAAAGATAGCGCGTGTGAATGGTCCCGTTCTCGATGAGGTACCTGTCTTGTATATGAAAGGAGGGGCCTCCTTTTTCACAACATGTACCACAGCGGATGCATTGTGCCTTTGTTCCGGAAGGTCTGTCTTTAATCGGTTGCATGACCGTACCTTTTGATTGTTTTTCTTTAGGAAATCACCCTATATATGCTATACACAACTTCAAACGCCCCGAGGGCTCAGTCAACAACCACCCCTAAAAAGGGCTAATATATCTCACAGAGATCACAGAGCCGCAGAGAAATATTTTTCCCATGATGCGGTTTTGTCTGATCTTCCCTCTAAAAAATCAGACAAAAATAATGGCACTCTGTGTTCTCTGCGGGCTCGAGCGTAAGCGGGCGAGAGGAATAAAATCCCTCTCCTATCCGCAAAGCAAAGCTTGGACCATCAGCTGAGTTGAAGGTTTAAGGACCAATTAAATAGCAACGCCACAGGAGATGTATAGAATGCCAAAACGAACCCGAACCATTCAATGGGAAGATCCGCAGATCAGTTCAAGAGACACAAAAAACATCAGCGGTCTGGACTACCTTTGCGCCATCAGGGATGGCAACATTGCGCCAGCACCGGCAGCCAACCTGGTGGGATATCATATCGTGAACGCCGTTACCGGTCAGGCCGTGTTTGAACTCAAGCCGTCCGAATATCACTACAATCCCTTCTCGACCGTTCACGGCGGCATGCTCTCCACGCTCCTGGACACGGCCATGGCAGCCGCCGTTATGACCGTCCTGCCCGCGGGCAAGGCTTGCTCCACATTGGAATTGAAGGTCAGTTTTATTCGTCCGGTAAGCAGCAGGACGGGGCCGGTAACGGCCAAGGCCAACATTATTCATGCCGGAAATCGGATTGCAACAGTTGAAGGACGTCTTTTCGATGGAAACGAAAAACTGTATGCACACGCCACCAGTACCTGTTTGATTGTTAAAATATAAAATCCCCCAAAAAGGGGGATTTTATATTTTTTTCAAAAGGACGTATTTATGGCAACCCTATAATTGCTCACGGTTATATTTCTGATGCGTCTACAGCAGGATCTGCTTCTTCCACAATCGCAGCTGCCATTTTTTTCAGATTTTCGAATCGCGCTATATACTCTTCTTCAAGTCGTTTGGACAGTTTCTCCGATTCTTCGGGAAAACTTTTCTTCAGGGAAGCGTAGCGAACTTCACCGGAAAGAAACGCCTGGAGACTGCCGTCGGGTTCCTTGGAATCGAGTGTGAAGGGATTCTTGCCTACCTTCCTGAGTTCCGGGTTGTACCGGTAGAGGGGCCAATATCCACTTTTTACCGCCAGATTCATCTCCTCCTGGGCTTTGCCCATACCCTTCATGATACCGTGATTGATACAGGGTGCATAGCACATGATCAGCGAAGGACCATTGTAGGCCTCAGCCTCGATCAAAGCCTTCATGAGCTGCTGCTTGTTGGCACCCATGGAGACGTTTGCCACATAGACATAACCATAGGACATGAACATGGATCCCATGTCTTTTTTACTGGTTTTCTTGCCCGAAGCCGCAAACTTGGCCACAGACCCCGTGGGGGTAGCCTTGGAAGACTGTCCACCCGTGTTGGAGTAAACCTCGGTATCGAATACAAAAACGTTGATGTTCTCACCTGAAGCCAGCACGTGGTCGATACCGCCGAAAGAGATGTCATAGGCCGAGCCGTCCCCGACAAAAATCCAGAAAGATTTTTTTGTGAACAACTTGGACATCTCTGCGATTTTCTGCAGGCGACCATCATCAGGGTATTGAGGCAGGAGCGCCTTCAATCGGTCACCGTATTGCTTCGAAGATTCAGAATCATCCATATTGTCCAACCATCCCTGCATAGCGTCTTTCAGATCGGCGTCAGACTGGGTTTCAAGGGCCTGTCCCACCTGCTCTGCCAGGCTGATTCGCTGTTGTTGAATCCCCATGAACATACCGTAGGTAAACTCTGCAGGGTCTTCGAACAGGGAGTTCCCCCAGGTAGGGCCGAATCCGTCCCGGTTGACGCAGTAGGGTACCGCAGGCGCTGAACCGCCCCATATGGAACTGCAGCCGGTGGCATTACCGATAACCATACGCTCACCAAAGAGCTGTGTCAGCAGTTTGGCATAGGGCGTTTCTCCACAGCCGGCACAAGCCCCGGAAAATTCGAGGAGTGGCTGCTGGAACTGGCTGCCCTTGACCGATGTCCGCTTTACCAGGTCATCTCGAACCGGAATCGTCAACGCATATTCATGATTCGAAACCTGAGCCTCGGTCTGGGTTTCGATGGGTCGCATAATCAAGGCCGGTTTTTTGGCCGGACAGATATCAGCACAGTTACCACACCCCAAGCAGTCGAGTGCATTGACCTGTATACGGAACTGATACCCTTTCAATTCCTTGCCCAGGGCATTTTTTGTTTCAAATCCCTGGGGAGCGGCTTCGCACTCTTCGTCTGTCAACACAACCGGGCGGATGGCGGCGTGGGGGCAAACCATGGCACACTGGTTGCACTGGATACAGTTTTCCAGAACCCACTCCGGCACATTGATGGCCACCCCTCTTTTCTCATATTGCGTGGTGGCTACGGGGAAAAGCCCATCCGGTCTGAAGGCGCTCACCGGTAGTTTATCACCCTGCTGTGCCAGCATGGGACGCATGACATTGGTAACAAATTCAGGTTCATCCAGCGTGGTTTCGGCATCGTCCGCCACATCCGCCCATGAATCCGGTATGGTTATCTCCACCAGATTGTCCAGGGTGTTGTCCACGGCGGCATAGTTCATATTGACGATCTTGTCGCCCTTCTTACCAAAAAGAGCCTTGATCTGATCTTTTAAATAATTAATGGCCTCTTCGACGGGGATCACGTTGGCCAGTTTAAAAAACGCTGTCTGCATGATCATGTTGATGCGTCCCCCCAGCCCGATTTCTGCTGCTATTCGGACAGCATCGATGTTATATACTTTGATTTGCTTCCGAGCAATGGTCTGCCGCATGTGCGCCGGCAGTCTGGTCTCCATTTCCTCCACCGTCCAGTTCGAATTGAGCAAAAAGGTGCCGCCTGGCTTGATACCTTCCAACACATCATAAATGTTCACGTAACTCGATTTGTGACAGGCGATATAATCAGCGGCATCGATGAGATACGTCGACTGGATCGGGGTTTGACCAAAGCGGAGATGGGACATGGTCACACCGCCGGACTTTTTAGAATCATAGGCAAAATATGCCTGGGCATACATGTCGGTATTGTCGCCAATGATTTTAATGGCGCTCTTGTTGGCACCCACAGTACCATCCGCCCCCAAGCCCCAGAATTTACACTGGACCGTGCCTTCAGGGGCTACATCAAATCCATCCCCGACGTCCAGGGATGTATGGGTAACATCATCGACAATGCCCACGGTAAAATGATTTTTGGGTTTCTCCTCCTCCAGGTTATCGAATACCGCCTTGACCATGCTGGGATTGAATTCCTTGGAGCTGAGCCCATAGCGGCCATTGACGATAAGGGGAATATTCGCGGCATTTTCCACGTACGCGGTGCAGATATCCTGATAAAGGGGATCTCCCAGGGCGCCTTTTTCTTTTGTCCTGTCCAGAACCGCTATCCGCTGAACTGTTTCAGGGATTGCCTTGAAAAGGTGCTCCGGTGAAAACGGCCGATACAGACGCACTTTGACCAGGCCGACTTTCCGGCCCTGGTTAACGAGGTGGTTGACAACCTCCTCGATGGTTTCACAGGACGACGCCATGGAGACGATCACGTTGGTCGCATCCGGGGCACCGATGTAGTCAAACAATTGATAGGCCCGGCCTGTCAGATCGCTGACTTTTGCCATGTATTGACTGATGATTTGGGGTAGTTTTAAATGATAGGGATTGGAAGCTTCGATTCCTTGGAAATAGACATCCGGGTTCTGGGCCGTGCCCCTCAGCTCCGGGCGTTCCGGATTCACTGCCCTTGCACGGAACTTGGCAATGGCATCCCAGTTCACCAGTTTGGCCATATCCGCATAATCGATCATCTCGATCTTCTGGATTTCGTGAGACGTGCGAAACCCATCGAAGAAATGGGCGACCGGCAAACTTGCCTCGATGGCACTGAGATGCGCCACAAGAGCCAGATCCATGGCCTCTTGGACCGAAGCCGACGCAAGCAGTGCAAATCCGGTCTGTCGGACCGCCATGACATCCTGGTGATCACCGAATATGGACAACGCGTGACCTGCCACGGAACGGGCCGTCACGTGAAAGACACCGGGAAGAATTTCACCTGCGATTTTATACATGTTGGGTATCATCAGGAGAAGGCCCTGTGAGGCCGTAAAGGTGCTCGTCAGTGACCCTGCGGCCAAGGCACCATGAACAGCAGCCGCAGCTCCTGCTTCCGACTGGAGCTGGCGTACCGTCATCTCCTGACCGAAAATATTTTTCAGTCCATTTGCTGCCCATTCGTCACACAACTCTCCCATGGGGGAAGAGGGTGTTATGGGATAAATAGCAGCCGCATCGCTCATGGCATAGGCCACATATGCTGCAGCTGTATTTCCATCGATCGTTTTCATTTTCTTTGTCATAAAATGACTCCTTTATGTTTTATTAGGCCAGGATGGTATTCTTGGCCTCTCTCGTTTTTTACGTTAGCCCAAGTAAAAGAATTTTTTAGATTATATCAACAAAAAAGATTTGTAAAGAACCAATGAAATCGCTACGCGATTTTATTTAACGCGACGGTGTCGCTCTTTTTGATAGTCCAAATTAATTTGATTTTACCCCCAGGGTTTTTTTATGATCATAAACTTATGCGGTTATCTATTAAAGCTCAAGGGATACCACGTACAGAGGTCTGCGGGGGTTCGTTTTAAAGTCGGGCAACTGTCTGAGCTCGTTAGGCGCCGTTAGGCCCGCAGCATAAACTA
>JAOZSO010000527.1:0-2624 GCA_029939655.1 Desulfobacterales bacterium | reverse complement strand
GTGTTTTGTGTTTTGTGTTTGGTATTTGGTATTCTGTCTTCTGTCTTGGTTGATTCGGTTCACCGAAATTTTAAAATAATCACCGGGTCATCAAAGTCAACTGCCGGCTCCATTCTCCAGCAAGTGCTCACGCACTGTGGCCAGCTCCGATTCTGCAGGATAGCCCAGGTCCATGGCTTTGTTAAACGCTGAAAGCGCTTTTTCGGACTGGTCCTGACCAAAGTAGACCTTTCCCAGACGGAATTGAAATAAACCGTTCTCGGGAGAAATCTCAACGGCTTTCTCACAAAACAGGGTCGAGATCTCGGGGTTTTCCGCTTTTTCGTTATACAGAACACCCAGCGCTGACATGGCGCACGCATCTGTGGGATTCTTTTTTATCGTTGTTTCGTAATGCGTGACAGCTTCGTCGGTCATGTGCAACGCCTCACAGCATTCACCCAGGTGCAGGTAGGGGATCCAGGAATCCGGCTGCAAGCAGACCGCCTTTTCCAGATAGGTTTTTGCCGCATCCAGATCACCTATATCCAGATACAGCTTCCCGAGCTGAAAAATTACTTCAAAAACATCTTCCCCTGTGGCCTCTGCCTTTTGATAATATTTCAACGCATCTTCTGTCTGGTTCAGCATGCTGTGCACATATCCGGCATTATAAAGGGACATGACCTCTTGCGGATCGAACCTGGTGGCATCCCTAAAGGCCTCGAGGGCCTCTTCCAGTGCGCCCTTCACACCATAACAAACACCCAGACTATTGAGGACATTGACATTTCCCGGATCCAGTTTTAGTGCTGTTTTCAGTTCTTCGATGGCGCCCGACACATCCCCCTTCTGATACAGTTCGTCCCCGCTGATATTCAGACTGACGGCATCGAAAAGAACGGCGCTGTTGGCGCCAAAAAAGAAGGCATGGGCCAACGCCTTTCCGGCATTGCCAAAGATCTCTTCTTTTTTATAATTACCCGTTGGATGGGAAGCCACGCCGATGGACACCGAACCATTGGCAAGCCCATCGACTCTGCCCTGAATATCTTCCGCCAGTTGTAAGGTGTCGGCATCGTTCTTGCCGGGGAAAAAGCATCCCAGAGAATCTGCTTCGACCGGCCCCCAGGTACCGTTTTCCATCCTGCACAATTCGTCCACCACCCGGCTGACACCCAGGATGCAGAGCGTATTGTCGTGGTCGCCTGAATTCCCGGTGTTCACAACACCATCCGTCCGGATAATCATGCTGCCAAAGCATGAGACGTTCTGCATCTGTTCCACGGCGTACCGCAGGAACTCGTCGCCACAATAAATTTCCGGGAAAGCCTGTTGCATGGCTTCGATTGACCCATTTTCTGCAAAAGGAGAATCCCCATTGTCTGGTGCTATTGCAGGGGGATTGAAAAGGAAGTGGCGGGTTGTTCCGCGTTCGGAAAAGATAATCGGTTTTGGCTTGTTTGCGCTTGGTGTCATTGGCGTTACACTTCTCCCAGTAGTTGCCGAAAAGCTGCTGTTATGGCATCCGGTTCACTCTCCTGGATGGTCCGAACATCCATCATGAAAAAATCGGCTTCAATTCTGCCGATGACTGCCGGCGTATATTCCCGCATCCATCTATCGATGCGGTTCGCTGATATGTTCTGAATCTTGACACCCACACATCTGCTGGGCAGCTTCAGCAGCGGCAGAGAACCACCCCCGGCGCGGGAGGTGGCATCGAAAGATTGCACTTCGAGCCTCTCATTCTTTATATCTTTCAACAACACCATAAATCTTTCGGCTTTCTCTTGAATGATCTGTTCCGGCATGGTGAGCATTCTCAGTGTCGGAATCCTGTTCAATGCAGCTGCTTCATCACGGTAGAGACGCAGGGTGCTTTCAAGAGCGGCCAGGGTCAGTTTGTCGATCCGGAGGGCCCGGGTAATGGGATTCTGTTTGATCTTGCGGAGCATCTCACCGGCACCGGCAATCACACCCGCCTGGGGCCCGCCAAGAAGTTTGTCGCCGCTGAAGGTTACCACATCCACGCCGGTGGATACCGACTCTTGAACCGTCGGCTCTTTCAGGAGTCCATAATTGGATAGATCGATGAATGTCCCACTGCCGAGATCTTCCATAACCGGCACATGATGCTTTTCTCCAAGTACGACGAGTTTCTTTAAAGATACGCCGGCGGTGAAGCCCACCACGCTGTAGTTGCTGGTATGGACCTTCAACAGGAGCCCGGTGCTATCGTCGATGGCGTTCTCATAATCCTGCAGATGGGTTCGATTCGTGGTTCCAACTTCTTTTAAAACGGCCCCGCTTTTTGTCATGACATCCGGAATTCTGAAGGATCCGCCGATCTCCACCAGTTCCCCCCGTGAAACGATGACATTTTTACCCTTTGCAATCGTTTCCAGGCACAAGAGAACAGCCCCGGCATTGTTGTTGACCACCATGGCGGCTTGGGCCCGGCTTATCTCACAGATAAGGTCCTCGACACTGCTATAGCGGGAGCCTCGCTGTCCGGATATCAGGTCAAATTCCAGGTTTGAATATCCGCCGGCGATTTTCTGCAAGTTCTCAAGGGCCTCATCTGCCAGCAATGATCGACCAAGGTTGGTGTGAATGACAACGCCGGTGGCATTGATCACCTA
>JAOZSO010000090.1:1268-9903 GCA_029939655.1 Desulfobacterales bacterium | reverse complement strand
TATGCCGATGGCGTTAGTTACTTAAATCCGAAGCACGAAATTCGAAATCCTAAACGGTTCGACAGGCTCACCGCCCTGAGCAACGTCGAAGGGCAATACCTAATGATCTAAATTCGAATGATCAAAACAAGACCTTGGAGATACAAGTTTAAGTAAAAAAAGCGACAAGGTCGCGTCCCATAAAAGCGTGAAACGATTTTATTCAGGTTTCACTCTTCCAGGCTACGACTTCCACGTCATTCGACCCTTTGTCGAGGGCTGCCTGTACGGATTCGAATATCTGGGTATAACCGGTACAACGACAAAGATTACCGGCCAGCGCATGTTTAATGTCATCCAGGGTGGGAGTGGGATTTTCGTCCAGAAGAGCCTTGGATGACATGATCATGCCCGGGCTGCAAAAACCGCACTGAATACCACCGTGCTCCACAAAAGCACGCTGCAGATTGTGCAGAGTGCCGTCCGGTCCCGCCAACCCTTCGATGGTCATCAGATCCCGGTCATTGATCTCCGCTGCCAGATATAGACAGCTGTTGACAGCCTGGCCGTCGATAATGACGGTACAAGCCCCGCATTCGCCACTTCCACAACCCTCTTTCGTTCCGATGAGTCCCATTACCTCTCTAAGCAAGTAAAGCAAGGTCCAATGATCCTCTACCTTCATCTGAATATCATTACCGTTTAGATTAAATTGTATCTCGGTGGACATGTAATAATCTCCATTATTTGAAATTCTAAATCCGAATATCTAAAACCGAAACAAATTCAAAAGTCAAATGTTCAAATGACCCAAACATTGTGCACGAGTTGGAAAGTTATCTGTTTGAATCATTCGAATTTCGAACATTGGATATTGTTTAGAATTTCGAAATTAGTGCTTCGAATTTATATCCGTTACCAATACAGGTTACATCGCTGTTATAAAAATTAATTATTTAACTCAATTCGCTTTAAGCATAACATACCCATCCGGCGGACAAACACAGACACCATTTCACGACGGTACCATGCTTGTCCGCGGATACTGTCTCGCACCCGGGATTCTTCGGCTGCAATTTTTCCAGCTTCAAATAGAATGTTTTCATTCAGCACTTTTCCGATGAGAAAACGCTCGGCATTGAGGGTACGTAGCGGAGTGGGGGCAGCCACTCCAAGGCAGATGCGGGCTTTTTGACAAATAACCGTGTCCGGATCCAACGTCAAAACAATACCCACACCGATCAACGGCAGTTCCATGGCAGCCCGTCGGCCGAATTTTTGATAAGCACCGCCGGTATGGGAAGTCTGGGGCGGTATGACAATTTCGGTCAGGATCTCACCTGCGTTCAGTACGGTTTGCCCCGGTCCCTCAAAAAAATGAATCAGATCCACAGCCCTTTTGCCGTTAGGACCGTATATTTTTGCTACCCCATCGAGAGCAATCAATGGAATGGCACCGTCTGCCGACGGTACGGCATTGACAATGTTACCGCCGATAGTGGCCACATTTCGAATCTGAGTAGATCCGATATGCTGCACGGCGTCGTGTATGATGGGATATTGCTGCCGAATGAGGGCGGAGTTTTCCAGGGTACGGTGAGTCGCCAAAGCGCCAATAACAAGTTCGTTGGTGTCCGGGTTGATCTCCACCCGGTCCCACCCCGAAAGGTGCTTTAAGGAGATGAGGTAATCCGGGGCGATCTTTCCTTGTTTGGTCTTGACTACAACATCAGTGCCGCCGGCTACGTAGATAGCACTGTCACCGTGGGACTCGAACAAGGACACTGCTTCATCAAGTGTTTGGGGAACAAGGTAGGTAAATTTCTTCATGGGTTCCTCTAAATATCAGATAGTATTTATTGATTTTATTCCGTCATATAAAACCTGGTCCTTTGGGCTATGTCAGAAATATTAGGTTTTACCGAAAGCGATATAAATTAAATTCGAAGCACGAATATCGAAATTCTAAACGGTTCGACAGGCTCACCGCCCTGAGCAATGTCGAAGGACAATACCGAATGACCTAAATTCGAATGTTCCAAACAGACAGCTTTGGAGCTGGTGTTCAATGTTTGGGCCATTTGAACATTTGCTATTTAAATTTGTTTCGGATTTCGATATTCGGATTTCGAATTTCAAACACCCGGATATGTAGTAAGCCCTTATAGGGCATAATCAGTGCCGGGTCCTCTGGGGCCCGGGTATCTACTTTGGTTTAACGGTTTATACGGGCCTGTTGTCAAATACACGCTTCGCTTTTCTCTCCGATCTCGGCAGGGAGCATGTGTCTAACAGCTCGACCTCACAACTCACCATGATACTGCTTTTAATTTTTCGATAAATAGCTTTTTCAATTTCATTGGCTTTGGCAGCATCCGTGTCCGAATCGCATTCCACACGTACCGTCATGGAGTCTTTGCCATCCGGTTCGCGTTCAAGCACGACCTGGTACTCACAGGATATTTCAGATATCGAGGAAAGGACTTCATCGATCTGGCCTGGATATATGTTAACGGCCCGGAAAATGATCATATCGTCCGAGCGTCCCAGAATGCTGTCATGCATGGGAAGCGGGTTGCCGCAGGAACAGGCGTTCGGCAATATACGTGTCAAATCGCGCGTGCGGTAGCGTATCAAGGGTGCGGCCTCTTTGCACAACGTTGTGACCACCATTTCGCCTGTCTCGCCTTCCGGCACCGGTTCCAGTGTTTCCGGATCGAGAATTTCGAGGATGTAATAATCAGCCCAGTAATGAATACCCTCATGCCGGGAACATTCAAGACCGGTACCCGGTCCATAGAGCTCGGTCATGCCGGGAATGTCGAACATATCTTCCAGCCCTAACAAAGACTTGATGCGTTGACGCATGGCATGACTGCTTCTCTCGGACCCGAAAATCATTTTTTTCAGGGCGATTTTATCTTTTAGGTTTCGCCGATTGATTTCTTCCGCCATGAGCAATGCCATGCTCGCGGTACAACACATGACTGTCGATTGCATGTCCACCAGAAACCGGCACTGCATGTCGATATTCCCGGGCCCGATTGGAATCGCCATAGCGCCGAAACGTTCGCATCCAAGCTGGAAACCGACACCTGCGGTCCAGACACCGTAGCCAACCGCAATCTGAACGCGATCCTCTATGGAAAGCCCGGCCATCTCGTAGCAGCGTGCAAAAAAGTGGGCCCAGTCATCGATATCTTTTTGGGTGTATGCAAGTACTTTACGCTTTCCCGTTGTACCTGACGATGCATGAATCCGAACGACTTGGGATTCAGGAACGGATAAGAGCGGGAACGGATACCCGCCGCGCAAATCTTCGGCGGTTGTAAAGGGCAGTTTTCGGATATCTTCCAGTGTATGGATATCCTTAGGGCTTACATCTGAATTGTCCAGAAGCTTCCTGTAAAAGGCAGACCCCTGATATGCATGGGAAACCGTCCATTGCAGACCCTTCAACTGGTGTGCATTCAGCACATCCTGCGATTGAAAGGTCGGCATAAACGTTCTATTCATTCTACACCTCCTGAGATGTCTGGAAAGATTTTCGCAATGCCTGGGTAGCATCCGGATCTGCCGTGAGTGACACTGGATCGATCACCACGCCGTAATCTTCTTTTGCTTTTTCAAGACTCACATAGCCATATATAACATCTTTTTCTACGTCCGCAATATCTCTGTCCATGGGGTTCCCGAAACCGCCCCCACCGGCACTGAGGAAAGTAACCATATCTCCTGGATCACAGAGCGTCAAGCCGCTGGGGTCAGCAGGTAAATCGTTTTTTAGAAACTGGGCTTTAATTCCTGGTTTTCCGCCGAATATGCCCTGGGGCGAATATCGAAAACGACCAGCCTGCACAGCAATAGCAACCGGTGACAGGGGTGCCAGCACATCATCCGGGATGTGAACAACCATGCGCCTTCCCATACCACCTCGATATTTCCCGGCTCCGCCTGAATCACTAACAAGTTCTCTTGCTACCACCATCAGGGGTGTGTCGCTTTCCAATATTTCAACCGGTGTGTTGGCGCCGTTGGCCGGGAAAATAGCACACTGGTGGCCATCTTTTGCCTGGCTCGCACCCAGGCCGCCGCCACGAATTATCATGGTATGGAATGGTTTTCCGTCATGCCGTTTTCCATAAAATATATTGGTCTGTGCCGGTGTGCCGCCACTGTCCGAAATGATTCTGTCAGGAACAGCCGTGGAAAGAGCTCTAAAAATCATTTCTGTCATGAAATGTCCGACCTGCATTCGTGCGGCAACGGCAGCCGGAAACGTACAATTGACAACACTGCCCTCCGGAGCCGTCATCGTTACCGGGCGGATGGCGCCTTCATTAATGGGAAGATCCGGATCGAAGACACTTTTGATGGCCATAAAAACATAGGCATAGGTAAAGTTATAGACAACATTGACTCCCCAGTTGACCTGGGGGGAAGTGTCCGAAAAATCCACCAGGATATCACTCCCTTTCACCGCAACAGTCAGGCAGATACGAATGTCATCTCGTTCTCCTGCTCCTTCGATTACACCTTCATAAGGATAAACGCCGTCGGGAATAATAGCAATCGCCTGCCGCATACTCTGCTCGGTTCTCTGAATGATTTCATCGGCAAGATCTTCAAGGGTGTCGAGACCTTCATCCGCCATCATTTCAATAATTTTTTCTCCACAGACATGATTTGCCGCAACCTGTGACCGGATGTCGCCGGTCACTTCCTCGGGCGTTCGAACATTCCAGCGAATCATCTCCAGGACATCCTCATTGAGAACACCTGCGTCATACAACTTGATACGGGGAATAAATAACCCCTCTTCAAACACCTCGCGGTTATCCGACGCAACCCGACCACCGATATCCGAGTGATGAAATACACAAGACGTAAATGCCACCGGTCGATCCTTGTAAAAAATGGGACTCAAGACGCAGACATCGTTCAAATGCCCCGCCAGCAACCATGGGTCGTTTACGATGATCACATCGCCTGACCGGTAATCATCCAGCGGTACCGATTGAATCACTTTCTTGACACCCAGCGCCATGGCGCCGGCTTGTCCCGGTGTACAAAACGTCCCCTGAACAAGTTCTTGCCCCCGATGATCCGTAAACATACATGTATAATCATGGGCATCCCGCAACAGACTCGAAAAGGCTGTTCTGGCAACCGATGCATCGGCTTCATCCACGATTGATATCAATCGACGCCAGAGAATTTCGAGACGGATGGGATCGAATTTATCGCTTATCTGTTCATTGGGTTCATGGGACATGTGATATCTTCTTTCACTTTAATTTAAATATATTATTCGATCAGTGTTAAGTTTTAGGTTTTAGGTTTTAAGTTCCGCGATTAGCTATCAGCCAACCTAAAACTTAAAACCTAAAACCTAAAACCTCTACATTTCTATCCACACAAACCCATAAGAATCCACCGTGCAGGAGGCATCTTCACCGATCACGATGGTCGATTCTCTTTCTTCAATAATTGCCGGTCCCTGAATAGCAGCCCCTGGAAATAGTTTCATCCGATCATATACGTCATGCGGCAAAAACATCTTTTGGGTCAATGAATATGCAGGCCGTGTTCCTTTCAAAGCATCGGATAGTTGTCCTGTCCGGCTTTCAAATCTGGGCAGTTGAAACGGCCTTTCCGGTTCGCTGACGCGGACCTTGAATGTTACAAATTCAATCTGTGTTTCCGGATAAGTCCTTCCATATAGTTTCTCATAGACTTCATCGAAAAGATGGCGGATTTCAGAAATATCCCAGTCATAGAACGGCTTGTTTTCTAATGTGAGATCAGTTTCGGCACCCTGGCCGACAAACCGCATCATAAGGGTTCGCTCTATGCGAAGGGTATCATCATCGACAGTTTTTTGCAAAATGTCGGCGCCCTCTGACTCCAGGGTTTGAAAAAGTGTCTCGATTTCATTGAAATCGGCATTGTCAAGGCTGACCCTGTGGCTTCTGGTCAGATCGAATGCCACCGGTGCTGTAAAAAAGCCCAGGGCGGATCCAACGCCGGCTAAAGGAGGTACGAGTATTCGGGGTGCATTGATCTTTTTTGCAAGACCGTAGGCATGAACCGGGCCTGCGCCGCCAAATGCCGATATCGTGACAATATTCGGGTTGCCGCCTTTTTCTGCAATATGTGTTTTTGCCGCTGCGGCCATGGTTTCATTGATCAGATCGTGGATGCCGAATGCGGCATCCACCATTGTCGCACCCAACGGTTCCGCTATGGTTTCCAGGATAGCATTTTCGGCAGCAGTTTTATCCAATGCCATGGTGCCCCCCAGGAAATAATCCGGGTCCAGGTACCCCAGCACCAGATCTGCATCGGTAACGGTCGGATTTGCGCCTCCCTTGCTATAACAGACAGGGCCGGGATCTGCACCGGCGCTCTCCGGTCCCACCTGAAGCAGGCCCATTTTGCTGATTTTTGCCATGCTGCCACCACCGGCACCGATTTCCATCAGATCGACAACGGGTACCTGGATGGGAAGACCGCTACCCTTTTTAAACCGCTGAACCCTTCCGACTTCGAAAGTGGATACCATGCCGGCCTGTCCTTTCTGTATCAGACAGGATTTTGCCGTGGTACCCCCCATGTCAAAACAGAACATGTCCTTGATCTGGAACAGACTGCCATAGTGCTGGGATGCAATCACCGCAGCCGTCGGGCCCGATTCGATAATGCGTACGGGGAATTTTCGGGCGGTTTCGATGGATGTAATTCCGCCACTGGATAGCATTATAAAAAGCTTACCCTTGAATCCGAGGGTATCGAGTCTTGAAGACAGCTTTTCCAGATACTTGGATGTTATGGGTTTGACATATGCGTTTGTGACGGTTGTGCAGGTTCTTTCGTATTCCCGAATCTGGGGCAAAACTTCAAATGAAGTGGACAAAGAGAGTTCCGGAGCAAGCCTCTCTATCTCCTCTTTTACAATTTTTTCATGAATCGAATTCTCATAAGAATTGAGAAGGCACACTGCCAAAGACTCGATCTGCATGTCCTGAAGTTCCCTCAGTACCGCCGCAATATCTTCTATTTGGATTGGCAGCAGGACCCTGCCGTCGCTGGCCACGCGTTCGGCAACTTCCTTCCTGAGAAACCGTGGAACCAGGGGTTCAGGATAATCCGCAAAAATATCATAGGCATCATAACGGAGTTCTCTTCCCAGTTCCAGAACATCCCTGAAGCCCTGCGTGGTGACAAGACCGGTTCTGGCGCCTTTTCTTTCGATGATAGCATTGATCACCAGGGTTGTCCCATGGATAAATTCATCAGTAAGGGCCATGAATCCGGGCGTGTATATTTCGAGTTGACGAACACCCTCTGCAACGGCTGTGGACGGGTCTGAAGGGGTTGTCAGGCACTTGTGCGTCTGGAATTCACCGGTCTGGTCATTCACCAGCACAAAATCCGTAAATGTACCACCAATATCGCAGCCTAAACGAAAGGCATTTTTTTTCACGACTTTCTCCAATCTTTACACTAAGAATGCAATCTTATGAACCTTCAGATAATGCTTGTATGCTGGGAAGCGAGGATGCTTGGAGGCCAGGATGCTGCTGTCTGCTTATAGCGCTTAGCCACCCTCGGACCCTCGAATCCTCGACCCCTCAGACCCTTTTTATAATATTCCTGGCTCCTCCCACTCACCAAAAACATCGCGAAGGACGGCAGTCATTTCTCCCACCGTTGCATATTCCCGGCAGCAATCGACCAGCAAGGGCATGACATTATCTCCCTGTCTGGTCCCCTTCTCGAGTTCTTTTAACGTGCGGCTCACCGCCTGGTTGTTACGAGAGTTCTTTAGTTCCTGCAAACGCTTGATCTGCTTTTCTACCCAGGCTTCATTATGCTCATGAAGTTCCACATCAGGACCGGATTCATCATCGTCGGTGTATTTATTTAAACCGACCTTAATATACTTCCCACTTTGCAATCCCGTTTCATATTCATAGGCCTGTTGGGCCACTTTCCTCTGGATATAACCCGATGATACCGCAGGAATCATCCCCCCCACCTGCTGGATGGCTGTCATTTCTTCTTTAATCTTATCTTCCATCTGTTTGGTGAGCGTTTCGATAAAGTAGGAACCCGCCAGTGGGTCCACTGTGTCTCTCAACCCGACTTCATCCATGATGATTTCAAGCGTTCTGAGCGACAGCAGGGCGGCTCTTGGCGTCGGGATGGTGTATGCTTCGTCAAAAGAGCAAAGCGCCGTGGTCTGGGCACCGCTGAGTGCGGCACCGAGTGCATAAAAGGCACTTCTCATGATATTGTTTTCAGGCTGCTCTTTTGTGAGACCGCTGCCGCCACCGCCAAAAAGGCCTCGTAGAAAAAGCTTTTTTTTATCCTGAATTCCGTATTCGTCCTTTAACATCCGGGCCCAGAGTTTTCTGGCTGCCCGGAATTTGGCTATCTGCTCCCACAGGTTTCCAAACACATTCAGATTAAAGGAAAAACTCCCCACAAAGTCTCCTGCATCGATCCCCCTCTTCGTAACATTATCAATATATGCTTTCGCAATTTCAAAAGCGCAGGCGATTTCCTGTGATGGCGTCGCACCTGATTCCCGGATATGATAGCCGCACACACTGACAGGGTTGCACCTCGGCAAGGCTTTCATGCTGTATTC
>JAOZSO010000090.1:0-1258 GCA_029939655.1 Desulfobacterales bacterium | reverse complement strand
GTCGCCAACGAGACGAACCGCATGTTCAACAGGAAATATCCAGGCTCCACGACCAATCATCTCCTTCAGGATATCGTTCTGGGGCGTGGCGCTGATTCTGTCTCTGGCATAACCGGTTTTTTCTGCAAGAGCCTGGTACATGGCAAGCATGATAGATGCTATGGCATTGATGGTGAGTCCGGTCCCGATCCTATCGAGAGGAATACCATCAAAAGCGATTTCAAAATCCCGCAGGGAATCGACAGCCATACCCACCCGGCCGACTTCCCCGGCGGCTTCCGGGCTGTCGGAGTCTAATCCCATCTGTGTCGGAAGATCAAAGGCTACATTCAGTCCTGTCTGCCCGTGTGAGATCATATATTTAAATCGTTTATTGGTCTCTTCCGGGGTACCAAAACCGGTATACTGACGTGTTGTCCAGGCCCTGCTTCGGTAACCCTGGGGGTGCAGACTCCGGGTAAACGGATATTCTCCGGGATCCCCCAGGTCCTTGTCATAGTCAAAACCAACAGCCGCAAGATCCTCCGGCGTATACACCGGTTTGATCTTAATGCCCGACTGATATTCAACGTCTTTTATGGCACCTTTTTTATCTTTGACATATTTGGCAACGCCCATAATTCACCTTTTTTTTGAGCAATAAGACATAAGCAATAACAATGCTGTTTTAAGTTTTAGGTTTTAAGTTTTAGGCAGTCCCGGGTTCAACGACGGATAACGTCTATCCAAACCTAAAACCTAAAACATAACACCTAAAACTTATGCCGCATGGCATACTTCACGAATCCCTTCAACCATGACGTCAAAAGGGGTTCCACCCGGATAGACACCTTTGATACCCATTTGTTCCAGTTTTGCGATGTCGTGTGCAGGTATCACACCGCCTACCACCACCCCTGTGGATTCAATACCTTCCCGTGTCATCATTTCGAGAAGTTTTTCACAGATAGTAAGGTGAGCACCTGACATGATACTCAGACCAATTATGTCAACAGCTTCCTGAACAGCTGTTCTTACAATCTGTTCTACACGTTGATGAAGTCCGGTATACACCACCTCCATGCCGGCATCGCGAAGCGCCAGCGCAACAATTTTTGCGCCCTTGTCATGACCATCCAACCCTGGCTTTGCAATAAGTATTTTTATTTTTCTTTCGCGCATAGCTTATCCCTTCTTTTACTAAAATGAGCGTTTCAAATTTTAAGAATATGGAATTTAGAAATAATTTCAAAGGATTTGATTCATTTAAATTCTTAAA
>JAOZSO010000526.1:0-2629 GCA_029939655.1 Desulfobacterales bacterium | reverse complement strand
ACCACCACACAATAAAATGTAAATGGTTTCCGGGTAGACCCACCGGCCAGGCCGGCATTGTATACCATATCCTGTAACCCGATAACGGATATGAGTGCCGTTGTTTTTGTCAAAACCAACCAGTTGTTGCCAAAGCTTGGTAATGCATGTCGGACCATGGCCGGCAACGTTATACGAACAAACACCTGCACCGGATTCATGCCGAACGCGTACCCAGCCTCTATTTCACCGTGGGCGACCGCCAATATACCCCCTCGGAAAGATTCTGTCATATATGCGCCAAAAACGAAGCCAATGGTGAGGACCCCGGCTATAAAGGGGCTGACATCGATATATTCCCACCCCATTTTCTCTCCGATATTGTTTACCAGGATCTGCCCACCGAAAAAGAGAATGGTCATGAGAACCAAGTCAGGAATACCACGAATAATTGTTGTGTATATGCCTGCAATCCCTTTGGCTATTCTGGAGTTGGAGAGTTTGGCAACGGCGCCCAGCATCCCCAGCAATACCGATATCAATAGTGAAATCAATGCAACTTCAACGGTAAGCAGCATCCCTTTCATAATAAGTGGCAAATAGGCGATGATATCTGACATAATTTTTTCCTACTTCAAGGTCCCCGTAAGAAACTGGCGGAACCGATCAGACCTGGGGTTGTCAAACACACTATCTGGAGAACCATCCTCCACCACCAGTCCTTCGTCCAAAAAAATCACACGGCTGGAAACCTCGCGTGCGAAACCCATTTCATGCGTGACAACCAGCATGGTGCGGCCTTCCTCCGCCAGGCTTCTCATAACCTTAAGCACCTCTCCCACCAGTTCCGGATCCAGGGCCGACGTAGGCTCATCAAAAAGCAGCATATCCGGTTCCATGGCCAGCGCCCTTGCGATGGCCGTACGCTGCATCTGGCCTCCGGAAAGATGCGCTGGGTAGTAGTCCCTGTGTTCGTACATCCCGACCCGGTTTAAAAGACGTTCTGCCCGTTCTTTGGCTTCCTGCTTGGACAGTTTCAACACATGCACCGGCGCCTCGATAACATTTTGCATCACCGTCATGTGAGCCCATAAATTGAACTGCTGAAAAACCATTGCCAGTTTCGATCGAATGCGCTCCACCTGTTTTCGATCCACAGGCCTTCTCTCGCCCGAGGTCAGATCACGCATGTTGATCAGTTCACCATGTACGTATACCTTTCCCGATGTAGGTGTCTCCAGCAGGTTGATACATCGCAAAAGTGTACTCTTTCCGGAACCGCTACTTCCTAATATTGAGATGACATCCTGTTCGTTTGCCTCGAAAGATATCCCCTTCAAGACGGCTATCTGTCCAAAACTTTTGTGCAGACTTTCAACTTTCAGAGCTTCGACGGGCGCTGTCATTGGCTGATTTTCCTCATTAAAATTAGAAACGCTCAGTTTAGATTAACCGGTTATCCGCAAACTCAAGCTGGGTTGTCTTGGCGGTCTGTGGGAATTCACTTTATGTGAGACAGGCTATTTAATCAACCGGCAAGGAGTACCTGAACCGATCCTGCCGCTCGCTATACCGGAACCTGATAGACGGGAAACCGGTGGCATAACGAAGCTACCTCCTTTTTGACCGAAAGGATCACTTCGGGCCGTGTAACATGGATAATCACCCTGTCGATAAGATCTGCGACGATGCCTGCTTCCGCCCTTCCCATACCTCGAGCCACCATGGCAGCTGTGCCCATGCGGATACCACTGATCGCGCCCGGTTTTTGCTCGTCCCCCGGCAGGACATTCCTGTTGAGAACAATATTTGATCTTTCCAGTGCTTTTTCCACCAGGCCGGCATCACTCCCCCTTGATGCGACATCGATGATAACCTGGTGGGTATCGGTTCCATTGGTTAAAACACGATACCCTTTCTTGATGAATCGTTCAGACAAGGCCTGAGCCGTATCGATGGTTTTTTCTTGAATAGCTGCAAAGGGTTTTCCCATGGCTATCTTCAAAATCACTGCCTTGGCTGCAATACTGTTGACGGCGCTGGTTCCCTGACAACCGGGGAATACGGATTTGTCGATTTGTTTCGCAAACGCCTTCCTGCATAGGATAATGCCACCTCTTCCGCCCATCATTGTTTTATAACACGTCAACGTAACGAAATCGGCGACGGGTACAGGGCTTGGAATTACCCTGGCGGCCACCAGACCTCCGACATGAGCCATGTCGACCATAAAGTGTGCCTGAATCGATGCCGCCGTCTCAGCTATTTTTTTATAATCTATCAATCGTGGATATGAGCTGGCACCCGCAACAATCATCTTGGGTTTAAATGCCTTTGCCTGAGATGTCAGGGCTTCGTAATCGATCAATCCCGTTTTTCGATCGACACCATAGTGTTGAATCTCAAAGCACTTCCCGGCAATCGAAACAGGATGACCATGAGAAAGGTGGCCACCGTGTGAAAGGATCATGGACAGAATTCTGTCTCCAATATCGAGAACTGAAAAATAAACCCCAAGATTGGCAGATGTCCCGCTATGCGGTTGCACGTTTGCATGCTCCGCGGTGAAAAGCGCTTTTGCTCTGGAAATCGCCAGACGCTCCACGGCATCTGCATTGACACAACCGGCATGGTATCGTCGGCCTGGATA
>JAOZSO010000089.1:0-10002 GCA_029939655.1 Desulfobacterales bacterium | reverse complement strand
GTTGAGCATCTCGCTTTTTTGATGCATGAGCCGCATGATTTCATACAATGAATCGACCCGATCATTTATTTTCAGAATGACATCACCGAGTTGTTCAAATCGATCCTTCATGACTTTCAGCTGATTTTCATCGTCCGGGCTTTCCAGAAGAGTGCTACGCTCTCGATTAAAATCCTTTATCATCTGATCGAGATCGTCTTTTTCTCCATCCGAAAGGCTGAAGTCGATTTCTTTTGAGTTTTTATTTGTCATATTTCATAAGCTTTTCTTTGATCTTCGTGTCAATGGCGTTCATCATATCATCAGTCTCTCTTGATGCATCAGAATTCTCTGCCACGTGACTTTCTGAAAGGCTTCTCTTTTGAAAAATGATCAGTGCGATTAAAAGAACGATGATACCTGTAATCGCTGCCAACAGCAGGAGCAGATATTGTTGGGAATTATCCTTTTTCTTTGGAATTTCTTTTGGTATCCGGGTCTGATCGATTGGCAACTGAGCTTTGTCGGCCGAAGGACGCGTTAGTTCCGGATTTGCCAACAAGACTATTTCTTCATCACGGATGGGGGTGGTTGCGATATCTCGGGGTTCAGGTGTTGCATCCTGAGGTTCGGATATAATTTCCCGGGGTTCGGGCCGTGAATCTGCCATGACCGGTTCTTTTCTGCAAAATACATCCAACACCATCCTGTCTGGTCTCTGGAGCGTAAACGGATTTAGCTCAGCCACTTTTGGGTCGAATAAAAGATTAGCCACAATATGGCTTCCGTCCTGGAATGTCGATACAGTATCAATACAGTCCAGCGGGTTTGTTATCGGCGTGGCCGGAAGTTCCGATGTCGTGTCGAGGAATCGTATGGAGGCGCTTCCGGCCGCAGTATTTTCGGACACTTGATATTGAACTGCCGCTGAAAATTCAAACACAACCCGTATATACCCGCCATGGTTGCCCATTCGGACCTCTTTCAGGAGCGCTGTTTCAGCCGGGGCTGGATCCGGCAGACCCGCAACACCCAGAAAAAACCCGAGCAACAGGGCTCGCAAGATAACGGGTACACGAGTACGCTCGTGCGCCTGTTGCCCGTTAGCTTTGTCAGGGTGCAGCATATCGTCCTTATCGCCTGAATTTTTGCGTTGGCGTGAAACAGACATCTTACAATCGTGTAACAATTTTATGAGGATAACCAAAAAAACGTGAGGTGTCAATTGTTTGTAATGTAAATATAATGGGTCAACGTTGGGGGAGAATAAGTGAATCAAAAAACAATGAGATAATAGCCTGTTCGATCCGGAATATCAACCAATGATGTCTGTTTTCCGATGCCGGGAGGCGGGTACATAGTTGCACAGCGGTTCCTCGGTCATGTAGTCACCGGTTGCTTCAAATGCCCGGGCACGACAGCCGCCACAGACTTTTTTATATTCGCAGTCACCGCATTTTCCGGTGAGGCAGTCATAGTCACGCAGTCGCAGAAACACATCCGACTGGTTCCAGATTTCCTGGAACGACTTCCGGGTAACGTCACCACACGCCACATTGAGAAAGCCGCACGGTTGGACAATGCCGGTGTGGGATATGAAACAGAATCCGACCCCCCCAAGACATCCCCGGCTGACAGCATCCAGGCCGTGGGTCTGAAAAGTCACCTTCTGCCCGTCTTTTTTGGCGCGTTGCCTGAGAATGCGGTAATAGTGAGGGGCACAGGTGGCTTTGAGCTGCAGGGGCGCCTTGTCCCTCTGGTCGTAGAACCAGTTCAAGGTTTCTTCATACTCCTGGGCATCGATTTCCGTATCCACAATGTATTTTCCTCTTCCGGTGGGAACCAGCAGGAAGATGTGGTGGGCAACAGCACCCAGGTCCACGGCCAGCTTCTGAATGGCGGGAATCTGGTCGAGATTCGATTTTGTGATGGTTGTGTTTATCTGGAATTCAACGCCGGCCTTTTTCGCCATGGCGATTCCCTGAAGGGCGCCGTCAAAAGCGCCGTCCACGCCCCGGAAGCGGTCATGAATATCCCGGGTAGCTCCGTCCAGGCTGATGCTGATTCTCTTTATGCCGGCGTCCGCCATCTGCCGGGCCTTGTCTTCGGTGATGAGTGTTCCGTTGGGGGCCATCACCATACGAAGCCCCTTATCGGTACCATACTGCGCGATCTCGAAAATATCCGATCTCAACAAGGGCTCGCCACCGGTCAGAATAATGATCGGGTCTCCCACCACGTGTATCTGGTCAAGAAGATTCAAACAGGCGGCGGTGTTGAGCTCACCCTCGTAGGGACCCATGGTTGCGGATGCACGACAATGAACACAGGACAGGTTGCAGTTTCTGGTGATCTCCCAGGCGACCAGGCGCAAATTCGCTCTTTTTGACTCCTCTTTTAAAGCATGGGGATGATTTTTTGCAGGCATATTTTTTTTGTCCATAATTTAAATCCGAAACACGAAATCTAAATTTTGATCCGGATAAACCGGAAAAGAAAAAGATCAAAGCAATTCAAAACGATCAATTCAACAATCTAAGATGGGAAAGTAATAAGTCCAAGTTCAAGGCGTCACAAATCTCGTGTCACGAGGCGTACTGTGTGTACGTCGAGTGACAGCGGGATGAAGTGCAACGCAGAAATTGGGCTTTTTACTTTTCCATTAATATGCCGGCAGTTTCGATGGCAAAATAGGTAAGTATCATATCAGCGCCGGCGCGTTTAATGGCGGTCAAGGTTTCCATCATCACCTTTTTGCCGTCCAGCCAGCCCATCTGCTCGGCCGCCTTGATCATGGCATATTCACCACTGACATTATAGGCCGCAACAGGAAGGTCGATCTCTTCCCGGATCCTGTTGATTATATCCAAATAGGCCAGGGCAGGCTTCACCATGATGATATCCGCCCCTTCCTCGATGTCCATGGTTGCTTCCCGAATGGCTTCGATGGCGTTGGCAGGATCCATCTGATACGTTCTGCGGTCGCCAAACTGGGGAGCGGAGTCAGCCGCTTCCCGAAAGGGGCCATAATAGGCCGAGCAGTATTTTGCTGCATAGGACATGATGGGAATTCTGCTGAAATTGTTCTCATCCAGGAGATTTCTTATTTCTGCGACACGGCCATCCATCATGTCTGAAGGGGCTACCATATCGGCCCCTGCGCGGCAATGAGACAATGCTGTTCTGGCAATCAGATCCAGCGATGCATCATTGTCGACGGTATTACCCTCCACGATACCGCAATGGCCATGATCCGTATACTGACAAAGGCAGACATCGGTAATAACGGCCAGATCCGGATGGCTGTCCTTGACCGCCTTGATTGCCTGCTGCACAATGCCGTTTTTGGCATAAGCTCCGGTTCCCAGTGGATCTTTTTTGTCCGGCAGGCCAAACAACATGATGGCCGGTATATCAAGATTCTGGACGGTTTTGGCCACTTTGACGACGTTGTCTATGGAGAGCTGGAACTGTCCCGGCATGGATGGAATGGGATTTTTGACGTTTTTACCCCCGATGGCGAATATTGGCAGTATCAGATCATCCACAGAGAGTTGTGTTTCACGAATCATGCGCCGAAACGCCCTGCTTTGACGCATTCGCCTGGGTCGATAGTCTGGAAATAGCATGAGAACCCCGTAACGTTTAGCTTACTTTGAGTGGTTGTTTTGTTAAATATATTATCAGGGGCATAGAGATAGACATGTCATTATGCCCTTCGGGCGTCATTTGTCCTTCGGACGACATTAGCGCTTCGCACGTAATTTATTGTAGCTCATGGCTCTTAGCTGAACCTAAAACCTAACACCTTACCTTCCAAACCGAAGACCCTGCCGTCAGGCTACCCCTATCTCTTCATCCGTCAGATAACATGCCGGATCCGGTGCCCATACGTCACCACTGACCGCTTCCGCCCTCACTCTGAAGTTGCCACCGCAGATATCGAGCCATTTGCAATCGGCGCATCGCCCCTTGACATGTTTCTTTTTTTCTTTCAGTTGTTGCATCAGTTCATTGGAAGTGTCTGTCCAGATTTCGGAAAAGGGCCGCTGCCTGACATTGCCGAAGCTGAAGTGTCGCCAGAATTGATCGGCATAGACCTCACCGTCCCAACTGACACAGCCGATGCCTCTGCCTGAATTGTTGCCCTCGTTCATTTGCAGCAGTTCGAGTACATCCTTGGCACGCTGGGGGTTTTCTTTGAGGAGCCGCAGATACAGGTAGGGGCCATCGGAATGGTTGTCGACGGTAAGCACTTCTTTGGGGATACCCCGATCGTGAAGATCTTTGGTACGGTCGATAATCAAATCCACGACTTTTCGAGAATCTTCATGGGAAAGGTCTTCCTCGATCAGTTTTGAGCCGCGACCGGCGTAGACCAGGTGGTAGAAGCAGGCCCTGGGAATCTCCTTTTCCTCCAGGAGATCGAATATCTTCCCAATTTCATCAGCGTTGGCCTTGTTGATGGTAAATCGGAGTCCGACCTTGATCCCCACAGCCTGACAATTTTCAATACCCTTCATGGCTGCGTTGAAAGCGCCTTTGACTCCTCGAAATGTATCGTTGATGGATGCCATCCCATCGAGACTGATGCCAACATAGGAAAGGCCAATGTCCCTCAATTTACGTGCCATTTGGGGTGTAATGAGTGTGCCGTTGGTGGAGATGACTGCGCGCATTCCTTTTTGGACCGCATACTCAGCCAGATCGGGCAGGTCTTTTCTCACCAGGGGTTCTCCGCCCGAGAAGAGGAGAACCGGGACACCAAATGCGGCCAGGTTGTCGATGAGCCTCTTGCCTTCCTGGGTTGTGAGTTCGTTGCTTTCCGCCTCTTTTGTTGCCTGGGCATAGCAGTGGATGCATTTCAAGTTGCAGCGACGTGTAACATTCCAGACCACGACAGGTCTTTTGTCGGCCGAGAACTGAAGAAGATGCGAGGGTAATGACGAAGACAGCCTGCCGTAGCGCAGTGCATCGGAAGGCTCCACTGTTCCACAATAGAGTTTTGATATACCGATCATGTGTGTTCCTTTTGAGAATCGATCTCAAAGTGGACCGATGGAATGATGGATCAATGGAATATTGAGCGTGGCGCCGGGGACTGTCAAAGAGTTCATTGGAACTGTGAATTCAAAATAGACAGCATTCCGTTTTTCTACCCAATATTCCAATATTCCAGAAAGTTATAAACACTCAGCTTTAGTCAATCTGCATTTTGTCTTTAATCAACCCCTCGATGAATTTTTCCGGAAACAGAAGGGCTTCCCTGGTGATGAAAAAACGGTTTCGGCCGGTTTTATCTCTCACCAGTTTCAAACCATGCTCAAAGTCATCGGACAGCTGTTTGAAAAGTTTCTTTGGATTAATTTTTGAACCGAATATATTTTTTATGACGTGGTCGATGGCACTGTCCTCCAGAACCAGGTTGACGTCATGGGATTTTAAAAACTGGAGTTCAATGGCTTTGATCTCATCGTAGTAGGCTTTGATTTTCTGGATAATTCTGCTGATATCAGAGGCATTTTTACTGTATTGATCGGCCACGATATCGATCCGTGAAGACGGCATATCCATCTGATACTTGCCGATGATATGATCCTTGTTGGCGACGATGTAATCAAAAATGCCGTGTTTTTCTTCTTGCACCAGGCGTTCAAATGTGGATTCCCAATCACTGTCATCCGGGGCGTTCGTTATGCTCTCAAACGTGTCTTCGGGTGAATCAATCAGTTTAACGGTTATGGGGAATTTGCGCAAGTTGGTCGACGGAAGTCGCTTTTCATAGAGCAGCAGCGCGTTCTCCACGGCACTCACAAGTCCCCTTGCACCGGTATTTTCTTTGGCAGCCTCTCTGGCCAGAGATTGAAGGGCTTTGTCCTCAAATTTGGCATCGATGCCATATGCTGCAAAATCGAGTTTTTTGCCGAGCGTAATCGGGTTGTTGGGGTTCTGTAAAATTTTGTAGAGATCGGTTTCGTCCAGGTATTCAAATACGGCGCGAACCGGGAGCCGGCCGACAAACTCTGACTCGAACCCGAATTGAATCAGGTCTTCCGATTTGATGTACTTCAACAAATCAGCCTTTTCATCGGCTTTTGGAAGTTGTGCACCAAACCCGATTCCCTGGGAGGAGATACGCTTTTGAACGATTTCCGCAATATCATTGAAGGCGCCGCTCATGATGAAAAGGATTTTTTTGGTATTCACGACGTTTTTTTCACGCTTGCCGGTTTTCCGAAAGTTTTCCACCTCCTGAAGCATTGAAATCGGATCGTGGGGAACCTTGAGATCGACCTCGGTCTCTTCCATGGGTTTCAACAGAGCCCGTTGCACACCGGTTCTACTGACATCGGCGCCCACCAGGTTGCGGCTGGATGCAATTTTGTCGATTTCATCGATGTAGATAATGCCATGTTGGGCGTGCTCAATGTCACCATCAGCCTCTCGAACCAGATCCCTTACCAGGTCTTCTACATCACCTCCCACATAGCCCGTCTCGCTGAATTTGGTGGCGTCTCCTTTCACAAACGGCACACCGATTTTTTTTGCGATAAGTTTGATCATGTAGGTTTTCCCGACGCCGGTGGGACCGACCATGAGGACATTGTTTTTTATGCTTCCCACCATGTCATTGACAACGTCGGGTGATGCCTGATAGCGCTTTATACGGTTGAAATGTGTACAGATCTTGGTGGCGAGAATTGCTTTGGCGCTCTCCTGCTTGACGATGTACTGATCCAGGTAAGCAACCAGTTCTTCCGGCTTGAGATCGAAACTGATTTTCTTTTCTCTTTTAGGCGGTTTTTCATCGGGCCCATCCATGTTTTCCTGCTGGATAACCATAGGTTGGGCAACCTTGACATTCCCGCCAAATTTTTTTGTAAGAAATTCAGCAATTTCTTTTTCAAGTTCTTTGGGTGTCGGTATTTTTTCATTTATTTCTTTCATAACGATTTACATTATAATCACGGGCTGCTGTGATTGCAAGGGCGGGGTTTTAACGAAGGAGACAGTTTTAGGTGTTACGTTTTAAGTTTTAGGTTCAGCTAAGAGCAAACAGCTATCAGCTAAAAGCTAACACCGTAAGGTGTTCAATATCGTCCGATAGGATAAATATCACACGAAGTGTAAAGGACGCCCGAAGGGCATAATTACGCGCGGAGCGCAAAAGCGGCGTAGCCGCACATGATAAAATCGCGAAGCGATTTTATTTGGGGTTGACATATTTCCGGACTTATGATGCATGTTTGCCACCCAAACACATACGATGAAACACAAATGGTGTTCTTTAATTGTCACATTTGCGTGTTTTGTGGGGAAAAAAAGGAAAAGATAGGAAACGACTTGGATAAAATACTCTACGTAATTTCGGCAGTCGGGCAGGACCGTCCCGGCCTGGTGCATTCGGTCACGCAGATTCTGTCGGATTTGCATATCAATATTGTCGATATCGAGGCTCGCTCCGTCCGGGGTCATTTCACCATGTTTCTGGTGGTCGATTTAAGCGCCTCGGATAAAGAATACGGCGACCTGCTCCAGGCCCTGGAGCCTATTCGTTCTAACTTTAACATGGGAATACGGGTCGAACCTTATGTTGAAGGACGCCGCAAGGTTGAAAAGCGCATGATGATTTTCACCCTCATGGGTAAAGATCGGCCGGGTATTGTTGCGTCGGTTTCAGGCATGTTTTCCGAGAACAGCATCAACATTGAAACCATCAAAATGATCGCCCGGGGAGAATACATCGCCACGGAGATCACCATCGACACGTCGGATGTCCCTGATATCAGAAGTATGCGCCGGATGCTTTATGCGTTTTCAGAGGACTCGGGCCTGGATGTATCATTGCGGGATTACAATATATTTCAGAAACAGAAACAGGTTGTCCTTTTCGATTGCGACAGTACCATCATCCAGGGGGAGATCATCGATGAACTGGCCAAGGTGGCGGGTGTCGGGGAAACGGTCAAGGAAATGACCATCAAGGCTATGAACGGTGAAATGAGTTATACAGAAGCCGTGAAAAAGCGCGTAAGTCTTTTGAAGGGGCTGACGGTGGAACAGCTTGAAATCCTGTCCAAAGGGATTCATCTGACGCCTGGGGCTGAAGAGCTCATTGCGACGCTTAACCGGATGGGTTACAAGGTCGGTGTGATCTCCGGTGGTTTTTCATTTTTCACCGACTATCTCAAGAAGCGACTCAACCTCGATTATGTTTTTGCCAACGAACTGGCTGTTGAAAACGGTGTTGTCACCGGGAAAATCAAAGGCGGCATCGTCGATGCCAAACGAAAAGGGGAAATCCTTCAGAAAATTGCAGAGACAGAGGGGATTTCCGTGGATCAGATCGTTGCGGTGGGCGATGGCGCCAATGACCGGTTTATGCTGGAGAATGCCGGCCTGGCCATTGCGTTCAGCCCCAAGGAGATATTAAAGGAATACAGCGATGGGATGATTACGACGGATAACCTGTCCGGGTTGCGGTACTTTCTCGGAATTCCTGAGGACAAAAATTAAAATTCATCTCAACTTGTTGAAATGAATTTTAATTTAAATATACTGATTCCAAATCGGTGCCAATTTAATGATGATTAACGGTGACAATCAACATTTATAATCTAAAACCTAAAACTTAACACCTAAAACGATTCTTTTAGTAATCCACCCGCTCCTTGAGCTCTTTCCCGCATTTGAAATAGGGTAGTTTCTTCGGGGATATTTGTACGGTTTCTCCGGTTTTGGGATTTCTGCCAACATAGGGCTTGTACTGTTTGACATAAAAGGAACAAAACCCACGTATCTCCACACGTTCCCCCCGTGCCAATGTTTCGACCATTTCGTTGAAAAAAGTATCGACGATTACTTTGGCCTCAGTTTTTGTCAAACCGTTTGCCTCACTGAGAGCATCTGCCAAATCCGCTTTGTTCATTGTTTTCTCCTATTCGCTTTCAAGTGACGCAGGCGGCGGTCATTTCCACCCCGTCGTTACAAAGATTTTTTATAATTCAAGCCCATATCAAACCGCACTCGGGGCCTGATGTCAAATAAAATCGTTATAATCTCACGGGAATAATGAAATGCTACAAATCAGTTCATTGTGTTCGTTGAGTTTATTGAGTTGCTATCGGTAAACGGTATATGGTTGCCAATACGTACCGTTTAAACAACCCCACAAACCCAACAAACTCAATAAACACTGTTTTCAGGCTAACCCGTTTGTTGGATCCCCTTCGTCCACCATCTGTGACAGAATGTCTCGCTCCCGGGCATCCGGGAGGATTCCGGTGATTACCGCCTCCAGTACAACCGTATCGTCCTGGTTCTTGTAAACAACTTCAGCGATGGCTCTGCGATTCTCGTCAATGGCAGTGATGGTGAAAAGACAGGTGATGGTGTCTTTGAAATAAACCGGTTGTTTAAAACGAAAATCCATGCCGGTTGCCAGCCATCCGATCTGGCCGCCGATCTCGGTTATGATACTGGCCGCCAGGAGTCCGTGGCAGATTTTCCCATTGAAATTTTTGGCCGTTGCAAAGCGTTCATCAAAGTGAACCGGGTTGTAATCCCTGGTGATATCAGCAAAGATATTCGTATCTGATTCCGTGAACGTGCGGGTCACAGTGAAGGTGTCCCCCGTTATCAACCCCTGGATAGTCTTTTGTCGTATCTCGGTCATATTGGCATCGTTTTTT
Source organism: Desulfobacterales bacterium (assembly GCA_029939655.1). Classification (GTDB taxonomy): domain Bacteria; phylum Desulfobacterota; class Desulfobacteria; order Desulfobacterales; family B30-G6; genus B30-G6. Next base: position 331 of record JAOZSO010000089.1, on the reverse strand, counting down.
TAAGTAATAATAGTATGGTCAGTGGAGGTAAGTTCCTGTAAGAATTCGCTGTTACGGCATGATAAGCGGCAGACCGCTTGCCATTCTTTTACGCTTCTGTTAGACTGACACCAAGTTGAGCGTTTCAAAAAGGAGCGACAACATCGCGTTTCAAAAAATCGACCATCGATTTTATCTACATTAAAATGATGGTTCCAACATTTGTCAAGTCTCGATTCAAAAAGCACACAACCCTGACCCCAATATGATTTATCCTATAATTTGAAATGCTCACGTTAGTTAGTGTCCGTCCAGAAATGAGGATTTTTTCGTGAGATCAAGGCGGACGACA
>JAOZSO010000525.1:0-2655 GCA_029939655.1 Desulfobacterales bacterium | reverse complement strand
GGGTAGACCTAAAACTGTTGGCACGTCTAACATCTTACTTCTTACGTCTAATGGAGATGATCCAAAAATCACAATAAATTTTCCATGAATGCATCAATACGTGTCTCTATCTGACTCTCGGAAAAACTCCTCTCATCCACCATATCCGCTTCAATTAACAAGGTGGGAATACCTCTTTCCTTCTGTATAATTTTTTGAATATCGTATTGGCCCAAGGAGTATGGTTTACAGCTTCGATTAGAATGTAACACAAAGCCGTCTACATCATATTTATCGATCATCCTTAAAATACTTTTGGCCATCTCGTCGACACCGATATTGAGGTAAATACGTGTATAACTCTCGGCCATACTGTCCAGAAATTTATTTTCATCGATGTACTTCATGGAAGCGCACCAAGCCGATGTGTATGTATCGGCAACCAGGCAGGCATCATGGGAAGCGAACTTGTCCGATAACCATCGTGTTCGGAACCAGACAGGAAGGTTATCCCACAATAACCGGTAGCGCTCATCTGGTACCGCTGATATGTTATTGGCGATTCTTGCTTTCATTTCATCCAGCAGGCCCCGGTAGTAATCAATAGTAACCTGCTTTCCCCGGAGTGTCACAATAAGTGCGAGGTGAAAAAAAGCATCAAACGCACTCATGGGTGAAGGCTTATGCATACAGGTATCGAGGACCGCCTGCCACAGGCGCTGGCCTTCGAGTGAGATTTTCCCGACCTCCTTCAGTCGCTCATACTCAAAAGGCTTTTCACAAACGTTTGCCAGAAATTGAGCATATTCGTCAAACTGTTTGCGAACATATTTTCTGGCTTCATCTGAAAATCCCGTGTGACAAAAAGGGGTATCCAAAATAAATAGCGGTACATTAAATAGGCGAGCTTGAATTTCATACCATTTGAGAACGGTCCCACAAATATTGGTGCTGCAAACCAGCATATCGGGTTTGGGCAGACCACCTATGGGCCCTCCGTTTATGGGTGCACAAGCAATATCCGCCATGGCATAGGAGCAGAGATCTCTTGAGTAACCCATCTCTTCGGCTTTTTCACACAAGTCGATACCCATTTTGGAAGCTCCGATCATGGCACCATGATTTTCCGGATAAACCGGAATAACATCCATGGCGATCAACGGTTCCACCGGCCCGCCGCTGGTAATCCAGGCAACTTTTTTTCCGACTTCCGTTGCTGTCTTTGCCTCGATATAATATTGGGTCATGATATCTTTCATCTGCTTGACAGACTTGATCTTGCGGTTTTCTTTCTCCGGATCCTTTATTTTTCCCTTTTCGGTCATTCCATCCCCTTTATACAATTTAACAATTGAAAATATAGTCCTCTTGGCCAGGCCAGAAATAATCGGCAATGACGATGAAGATAATAATATAAATCCGAAGCACGAATATCGAAATTCTAAACAATACCCAATGACCAAAATTCAAATGATCAAAAATCGGCGCGAAAGTTGGAATGATTAAGTCACGGACACATGTTTGGTGAATTTGGGCATTTGATATTTGGATTTATTTCGTATTTCGATATTCGGATTTAGAATTTAAAAGAATCCGATCCGTAAAAGCAAACCCTTCCAGCATACAATCAGTGCTGGCCCCTGGTATCTACAGCATTTCAATGAAGGCCTCACACCTGGTCTTGAACTGGCCCTCAGACGGCAATTGATCTTCGATTTCAAACAACATGCTCGGTATGTCCTCATTGTCGAGCATATCTTTCATGTAGGGATAATCAAACGCATGTGGGTCGCAAAACTTGAGATATAGAAAGATAACCCCGTCCACATCTTTTTCCCTGGCGAGACGCAGCACATGATCCCCTCGTGAATAAAGTGCAGAATGCTTGGCCGGGCAAACAACTCTTTTCGCGTACCGATCCGCGATTGCCACCATCATATCATCGTGCATGGGGACCTGACCGTCAACATACCGTGACCCTGTGCAAAAATCATCCGATACAATGAATCCGCCGGATGTTTCGATAATTTCGAAAATATCAGGCATATTGCATAAACCGCCGGCAAGTAAAATTCGTTTTCCCCTTGAAGGTACCTTTATATCGGAAGTCCTGAAATACCCCAGAAGGTCTTCGAGCACATCCCGCACCTCATGCCGGTCCATAATCATACAGCCTTTGATAATGGCATTTAAATCCGACCCTGAGATTATCAACGGTTGTTGGCATTTCATTTCATATAGTTCCCGAAGTAGTTCTCGAATCCGATTAATCGTCTTTACGGATGATCTGATCTGTTCATCGGTTATGTCTGTCTTCATTTCTTTTTCGAGGTCGCGTTTGAATTTTCGCATCACATCGATCATGTATTCTCGCGCGTTTTGTGTATTGAGCTTCACGGGCAGCACTACATCGATATGGAAGTCAAATCCCAGATTCATGCGCCACATATCGGACAAACGCATAATGGAATCACAGGTATGCGGAAACACGGTCCCCTTTAGAAAATCAAGATCTCCGGAAAGAGCATCCTCAAGGGCGCCACGCACAAGACTGCAACTGTATGCTTGAAGGTGGGCATCTGCCAGCGATATCTGTTTTTGACTTCCAAAAAGTCTGAAGGGTAACGCGCCCGTAGCCAATATAATCTCTTCAGGTGCATAAGAGCAAAAAAAACG
>JAOZSO010000524.1:0-2668 GCA_029939655.1 Desulfobacterales bacterium | reverse complement strand
TGAGCAGAATAAAAAAATGGTCGGTTTGATTTTTCCGTCGACGGATAAAAACCGTCATCCTTCAAAGACACTTGCAAAACATGCCGATTTTACAAAAAGCATATTTAAAAGCACTTTAAAAGTATGCCAACTCCCTGATACAATCCCGGGTACCAATATCTCAAAACCTATGGATTGGTAACCTATTGAGCCCCTCATTAGCTGTCCAAGCATAATATAAAACCAGATATTTTGCTGAAAGTCATCCAAAAAATCCATTTTCCATCTCTATATCCAGACCCGGCGGACGTATCATCGATTTTTTCCTTCCCTTTCGCTGGAAAGTATAGAGCTTTCTTTCCCTTCGGATTCGTGTCAGCAGGTCGATCTCTTGTGGTTGATATTCTTTTTTTTGCGTGAAATTGACAAAACGGGCAATACGGAAGGCGGTAATCATCTGGGCGGTGGTGAGGGACCCGGACCATGGAAAAGCAGCGCTTCCGGTGCAGAGATGGGAGTCGGATTCGAAAAAAGGTTGCGTTTCCTTGAATCCCGGCAGGCCCGGTACCGGATAAAACAGCGATATGCCGATAAGTGTCGTCTGCCTGGATAGAAAGCGTATGTTTTCAAGTACGGAATCGGTGGTGTCCTGTTTCAGGCCACAAATGAAATAGGTGATGGAGGGGATTTTTTTTCGGCTCAGATAACGGAGGATCTCCTGCAGGTGTTCTGAATCACCCTGGCGGTGAGAATCTTTCAGAATAGAAGGGGAAAGAGATGCCATGGAAAGATTGAACTGCCTGAAACCGAGAGTAATGAGTCTGTCTATAGTGTCCATGTCGAGCAATAGGTAGTCCATTCCGTTTTCTGCGCTGAAATCCACCAGGGGGAACTGGTTTCGAACGGCTTCCAGTATGGCAAAGAAATATTCCTTGTCCAAGAGAAGATTGTCATCTTCGAAGTTGATATGGAGGGGGATATCCTTGGGGAAGGCCTGGATGGCCGATAAAAACGCGGCAATGGGTACGGTTCGAAAAGATCTGCCATGGGTAAGGTGATTGGCGCAAAAACTGCACTTTCGGGGACATCCCCTGCTGAGAGTCGTTGTCAGCCATTGACCGTTTTTGGAAGACCCCGTCGTTGCAATGGAAAAGTCAATGCTATCCGGGTGTTCAATGTGCGGGTCGGTACTGCGATCAGGACCCGTGTTGCTTCCAAGAAAAGCTGTCAGGGAACTTTCTGCTTCACCCGGAATAACTGCATCGATACTTTCTTCCGCTTGAAAATAACCCGGGAACACGCTGACCCCGGCACCCCCGACATAAACAGGTACGGATGGGCTTTGCTGCTTGAGATGTCTGGCAAGGGACAGGGTATCGTCGGCATAGGCAAAGGCAAAACATGAAAGGAAAACAACATGGGGATTTTCGGATAGAATGGTGACTGCACTGTCTTTAGGAGAGGGGCCAAAGCGCTGATATCGAGAGAAGAATGCGGTGGGACCGAATTCGCCCGGAATTAGATAGTTTTTCAAATGGGATAGGGATGGTGGTAATGGCTGAGCTTGCTTCCCCATTCTGGGAAAATGCAGCAGCCGGGTGTTCCATCCCTGGTTTTGCAGAATTTTTTCAACGATTTTTTCCCCCAAAGCCGACAGGCGATGGGTGGTCGTGTAGAAGTCGGAAATGGACGGGATCGCTATGATTGTTTTTGTTTTTTTCATTGAAATTTGAAACCCGTTGGGATTGCCGATCTTACCGCATCTACGGCGTCAGATGCCATACCGCATAGTTCACTATTTGGTCTTCGCTCTTCGAGCTACGCCCCAACAAGAGCGAAACAGCATCTTCTCCCGCGGGGCGGGATTTCGCTATGCTCAACTTGCTTAGCTACGGCAACCTCGACAATCGCTCAGCTTAGACCTTTGTAATATTATCACCGGTAAATAAAAAATTCAAACCTGATCATCGAGATTAAAAATATCAGAAAATGGTTTGAATTATTCAGACCCGGGTGTTTTCGAAGGTCAATAAAACTTGACAAAACAATACCACGATGTAGTATATAAAAGACAAGGTAACTTTTATCTGAACTGAGCAATTTTTCCCGAAGAGATGTGCCGAGATCTTGATGGAGGAGGGTTCGAAAAAAACGTAGGCATACCAGTGGATCTGTCGAGGCTTTTTGCGAACCCTTTATCCACAAGAGATTGGTGCAGATCGAGATAAAAATCGCTCAGTTCAGGTTTTATATTTGGGCGTAATGGCATAGCAGTGAAAAACAATGAGGGATGGCAATATGAACGATAAAAGATTTGTTGGTAGAACCATCTGTAAAAGGGACGTGACATTTCTTGTAGGAGAGAGAACCTACAATGGTGCCATTGAAAATATGAGCAACTATGGTGCCAGCATTCTTGCGAAGACGCCTGGTTGCATGCAGAAGGGGATGAAAATCCGTTTAGCCATATCGTGTGACAATCAAGAAGATAACCGGGATGCCAGTGTTGTGTGGTCTGAAGAAGGCGCTTTTGGAGCGAAATTTATTTGAGAAGACCCCAACGTTGCAAAAACCGGAGGGCTTCAGAGTCAAGGCGTCTAAGGGTGAAGTCGTAGTGTTTTACTTCGAACCCTTAGCAACGCAGGATCTGAAGTTCTCCGGTTTTCCCGAAGGGTAAACAACATGGCAA
>JAOZSO010000088.1:0-10112 GCA_029939655.1 Desulfobacterales bacterium | reverse complement strand
GTTTATAGCTAGTTTCTCCTCAGCGGCTGAACAAATTCTTCCCGAATCACCCGATACAACTCTTCACCGATAGCGAGACCGATATCGATGAACTGAGGGCCGTATCGTTGTCCTGCATGGGTCCTGAAGGTCTGCTTGATTCTTTCGAGGCTTTTCATGCCTTTGGGGTAGTGTGCAATAAATGTTTCCAGGGGTGGATTCAGAAAGGAGACCATCTCCCAGATCGTGTCCGTAAAATTGTCCGGGCCCCATCGAAATTTATCGGCATCGTAGAGGCAGTCCGAAATGAGTTTTCCTTCGGGTGAATCAATCTCGATTTTATTCTTGAAGGCTTCATGATTCTGTATTGCAAGGCAGATATCCGCCACCTCTTTGGATGACAGGGGGAAATCCTGGAGAAGCTTTTTGGCAAATGCTGCCCCTTTGATGGCGTGATTTTTCTGTTTTCGCCGAATATCGTGAAGAAGTCCCGCGCATTGGACCAAAAGGACGTATCGGGTGATGGTTTGCCTGGAAAGCGGCATTCGTTGCCCTTCAATCAGAACCAGAGAGCCGGCTTCCAGACTGACTTTTACGGCATGCTGTAGACCATGCCCGAAATCGTCTTCGAGGTGTTCGGTGACGATGGTTTTGAGGTCGGAAATGTGCCTGCTTTTCTCCATCAGCTTGCGAGATGAGGCAATGGCGTCGGCTTCTTTCTTATAAAAATCGGGTGTAGGGAAACTGGAGACGATCTGACGGGCTCTGGTCCGAATCCTTGTGTAAATCGTCTCCATATCTCAAATCAGACGTTCTGGTGCAACGACAAGGGAGACCCGCAGACTTTCCATCTGCCGTCTTCTTTGACGATTTCTATGATTTCATCGAATGGATGGGTTTCACCTATGTGAAACAACTTGGTAATTAATGCGAAAACCGGGTTGATAGCGGTTCTTTTCTTGGCTGAAATGGAAACGGTTGCTTCTGAATCGCCAAGATACGTGGTGTGCGTCATGACATAGTAGAGCTTGCTTTTGAGGTAGATTTTATCGAATCCGCGATCCCTGGCCTGCTTTGTCATGCCATAGATATACTGCGCCACCGTGTCGATATCATCGACTGTTTTGCTGTCTTCGCATAAATAGTTCGCCATGGAGGGGTCTATTCTTAAATAAGCCTCTGTAAAAGCTACGGCTGTCTTGTAGGGTTTGTTGATACAATCGAGTGGGATCAGCAGTACCTGAACAACAATTCCAATACAAATCACTACAAGCAGTGGTACATACTTGCTTATATCTGGCATGGGCCTTTCCTCCTTATAAACATAATAGCCGGAGCATTCCTGAAATGATGTCTTCTGATAGCATGTAACGTCGTGTTAGACAAGGGTTCTTTAGCAGCGAAGTCGCGTCTAATAAAATTGTTCCATGATTTTATTCAGACTTGCTATTTCAGCACATATTCTGTACGAATTATCATCGCTTATGTTGAAATTTATAATGGTCAGCTTAGGTGGGAATAAGGGGGACATATGATCGACGGCAGGCATTGGGATTGGGAGACAGGCCAAAAAAAAATCCCCATGGCAGATTGGCGGGACCGGTTTGGATGGGTTGAAGAACCGTATGCCAGTCAGGATGGCGAAAAGGTGGCCGCTATCGTCAATACCGGTGAGGAGACTTTCAATGTATGTGTGAACGGTGATACATGGGAAACCGATTTTGACAAGATCTGGCATCTCAGATTCTTATCGGACGGGTGTTTGGCCGCCCTGGTGTCAGAGCAGGGCGAATGGACCGTAGCCATAGACGGTACTTCTTGGGAAAACATGTTCGGGTATGTATGGAACCCTCTTTACAGCCGAAACAGTGGCAGTGTAGCCGTGGCAGCCCAACAGGACATGCGCTACTGCATGGTATTGGACGGAAAACCATGGGACGAGACCTATGCCAACATGACCTATTTTACCTTGAGCGACTGTGGAACAAAAACCGCCGGCGCCGTCCAGGTTGTGGCTGCCGATTCAGGAGAGATTCATAAATTCAAGCAAGGAACATTTACAGCAGCCCTGCAGGGAAAAGCCTGGGATACGACGTTTGTCAATGTCTGGAATCTGACCATCAGCCCGGACGGCGAGCATCTGGCTGCGGAAGTTCGACAAAGTCTCTATGATTATACCATTGCCGTTGATGGCCTGACTTGGGATCGCACGTATACCTGTGTTTGGGAGCCTGTTTTCCATCCAAAAAAGAATCATGTGGTGGCTCCGGTTCGTGTGGGAGGGCATTGGATGCTGGCCCAAGATGGTGAACCTTTATGGGACCGGTCTTTTGTTCAACTGTGGCACCAGATGTTCAGTCCTGACGGCGATCGGATAGCGGCTGTCGTGGCGCCCAAATATGGCCGCTGGACCGTCGCTATTGATGGCTTGCCATGGAAGAGAAGTTTCAGAGATATGGTCACCGATGTTGTTTTCAGCCCGAATGGCAAACGGGTGGGAGCATTGGCCAAGGAGGGCCGGAACTGGTATGTGGTTACGGATGGCACTCCCTGGTCCAATACCTTTGATATGGCATGGCAGCCGGTTTTCAGCCCCGATGGGGAACATGTGGCCGCGAAGATCGAAAAGAACGGAAAGTTTTCGGTGGCGTTGAATGATCAACTGGGTTCCTATATGTGCGATGCAGCCTGGGACCCGGTTTTCAGCCCGGAGGGCGATAAGATACTTCTCAGATTTATCGAAGATGGCACCTATTACCGGCGAGTTGTACCTGTCGGTGAATTCGCGCGATAAGGGGGGATCATGCACGAAATTTATGGATTGTTGACCGGGCCGTTGGCTTGGGCGGCGTTCTTCATTTTTATCGGCGGCAGTTTCTATCGCCTGGCAGCGATGCTGGTCCTCGTATACAAGAAAGAAAAATTTATTTTTTCCTATATGAGTTGGAAATACAGCTTTCGCTCTATTTTGCACTGGATTGTTCCATTTGCCACGACTAACTGGAAAAAACACCCGGCTTTGACAATTGTGACATTCGCCTTTCATATCTGTCTTTTCCTGACACCTTTTTTTCTCCTGGCGCATGTCATTCTGTGGGATGAAGCCTGGCATCTCAGTTGGTGGTCACTCCCGGATAGCCTTGCCGATATGATGACCCTGGTGGTCGTGGGAGCCTGTATCTTTTATTTGATTCGAAGAATATCGCTTCCGGAGGTTCGATACGTCACATCTGCTTCAGATTATGTAATTCTGCTCATTGTTGCAGCGCCGTTTGTGACCGGATTTATCGCCTATCACCAGTGGTTCAACTATCCGTTGTTTCTCAATCTCCATATTCTTTGCGGAGAAATTTTGCTGGCTGCCATTCCATTTACAAGACTGAGTCACATGATATTTTCCCCGTTTACACGGGCATATATGGGATCGGAATTCGGCGCTGTAAGGCATGCAAAGGATTGGTAATATCACAGCCTATAACGACCCTCGGAGACACCCAATATGACTGAACCTGCTAAGAAGGAAGAATCTAAGGGACTAGACCAGGGAATTGAGGTCGGTGCGTCCAGCCTCACGGAAGGGAAGATAGAAGAGGTTATCCGGAGCGTCCTTGAGAATGAAACCGGGGCACGTCTCAAGACCTATGTAGACACCTGTATCCATTGCGGGTTGTGTTCGGAGGCCTGTCATTACTATTTGTCTCATGACAATGATCCGCGTTATTCTCCTGTGGGAAAGGTCAAACAGACCATGTGGGAGATGCTCAGAAAAAAAGGAAGGGTGTCACCTGAATTCATCAAAAAAGCCGCTGTTATCTCTCACACGGAATGCAACCTCTGCAAACGGTGTGCAATGTACTGCCCCTTCGGCATTGATATCGCATACATCATGAGCGTTGTCAGACGGGTCATTCATCGACTGGGGGTTACACCCCTGTATATCCAGGATACGGCTCACAGCCACGCTGTTACCATGAACCAGATGTGGGTCAAAGGGGATGAATGGCCGGACACACTTCAGTGGCAGGAGGAGGAAGCCCAGGCTGAAATACCCACCCTGCGGATTCCCCTCGATAAGGAGGGGGCGGATATCATGTATTCCGTCATTGCACCTGAGCCGAAATTTCAGGCCCAGTTGATATACCAGGCTGCCGTAATTATGGATGTGGCCGGTGTCGATTGGACCATGCCTTCCGGTATCGGATGGGACAACAGTGATATGGCCATGTTTACCGGGGACAATGAAATCATGGGACGTATCAAGCGGACGCACTATGAGGCAGCCTCCCGGCTAAAGGTAAAACGGATTGTCATGGGCGAATGCGGACACGCTTTCCGATCGGTCTATGACATGGGAAACCGGTGGCTCGGATGGAGAGAGCCACCCATACCCATCGTACATGCCATCGAATTCTATTATGAATTGCTCAAATCAGGCAAAATCAAGATTGCTAAAAAATATGACCAGCCCGTCACCCTTCATGACCCCTGCAATGTGGTGAGGGGCGGAGGACTTCATGAAAAGGCCCGGTACGTGATCAGGGCCATTTGTGAGGACTTCGTTGAGATGCATCCCAACCGGGAGCACAATTACTGTTGCTCCGCCGGGGGCGGAGTGATTAACTGTGGACCACCTTATAAAATGACCCGCGTCCAAGGAAATAAGGTCAAGGCGGAACAGTTGTTTGCCGCAAAGGCCAAGGGTGCCAAGACCCTGGTTACCCCTTGCCACAATTGTCACAGCGGACTGGAAGATATCGTTCATCACTATGAAGTCGGCCTGGATCTCAAATTTATCAGTGATATACTGTACGAGGTCATGGAAAAGCCCATTTAACGAGGCGATCTCGCCGCATCCGCTGCGTTGCGGAACATTCGCGGTAGCAAGCTACAGCTTCATGGTCCGACGCCTTGCGGCTGCAACAACCTCGCCTCGTTAAACGAGGTAATCTTGTCGCATTCGCGGTAGCACAAGCTACAGCTTCATGGTCCGACGCTTTGCGGCTGCAACAACCTCGCCCCGTTAAACGAGGTAATCTTGTCGCATCAGTTGTGTTGGGAACCATTCGCAGTAGCACACTTTTTAGCAATAGGTGCCTTTATAATTAGACGTTCCAATTATCATTGCGGAATAGATGAGGAGAAAGAGGATGAGAAAACGTGGCGTTGGTCTACTGACGGTCCTGTTGCTGACTGTGTTTCTTCTTGTGGCTGCCTACTCTCAGGAGGAAATGGAAACTGTAGACAGCAGCGTATTTCTCAATCCTGAAAGAGTGGCGTCGGTCTTCAAGCACGAAGCGCACAACGAGGCAGCTGAAATCGATGAATGCAACGAGTGCCATCATGTCTACGAAGATGGCGTCAAGCTTGAAGACGAATCCTCGGAAGACATGGCGTGTTCTGAGTGCCATGAAATAGACGTATCTGAAGAGCAGCCAGCCTTGATGAAAGCCTTTCATACGAACTGCAAGGGGTGTCACCTGTCTGAAAAGAAAGGTCCCATCATGTGCGGTGAGTGCCACCGGAAGGAATAGGGAGGCGATCAAATAAAGGGTCTGAGGGTTGGAGGTTTCGAGGGTAGCTGAAAGCGATGAGTGAGATGGTTAACGTTACAAAGAGGGAAAAGAGGGGCTCACAATGGCAAAAAAAATATTGATCATCGACGACGATCCGATTATCGTAAAATATCTCCAGGCCGTTTTCAGTGACAATGGTTATCAAACATGTACGGCATCCAGCAGCATGGAAGGCCTATACGTTGTGAGAAAAGAAAGACCGGATCTGATCACACTGGATCTTCAAATGCCGGGTGAATGGGGGCCCAGATTTTACCGTAAACTGCGCAAGGAAGAAGAACTTAAAGACATACCGGTGATCGTTATCAGCGGGATTGATGGTGATCATGCCGTTCAAAATGCCGTGGCTTTCGTGAGTAAACCGTTCGATCCTGAAAAAATCATCGGGATTGTTAAAAATACGATTGGCTAATAAAGAAATGGCGCCGCACAAAAGTGCGGCGCCATTTCTTTATTTGTAATTGAAATTGATTCACCGGGCAGGGCTTATTTTCTGGCCTTCGCATAGCCGATTCCAACCAATGCATCTTCCATCTCTTCGAGAATTGTCGGATCATCGATGGTTGCCGGAATCTTGTATTCCATGTTGTCGGCAATTTTCTGGATCGTACCCCGTAATATTTTGCCTGACCGCGTCTTGGGCAATCGTTTGACAACCGTGGCTGTCTTGAATGAAGCTACCGGACCGATGCGACCTCTCACGGACTGGACAACCTCTTTGGTGATCTCTTCATGGTCTCTTTCAACGCCGGCATTCAAAACCAGAAAACCTACCGGGACCTGTCCCTTGAGATCGTCCGCCACTCCGAGAACGGCGCATTCAGCTACATCCGGATGATCCGCCAAGACTTCCTCCATGGCACCTGTTGAAAGGCGGTGGCCGGCGACATTGATGATGTCGTCGGTTCGTGACATGACGAAGACATACCCATCAGTATCAATAAAACCGGCGTCGGCGGTCTTGTAGTATCCTGGGAACTCCTCCAGATAGGAACTGATGTATCGCTCATCTTTTTTCCAGAGGGTCGGCAGGCTGCCTGGAGGAAGGGGTAGCTTGACCACCAGTGCGCCGATTTCTCCAGGTTTGACCTGCTGGTTTTCGGCATCGACGACTTGAACATCCCATCCTGGCGCCGGCTTCGTGGGGGAGCCTTCCTTTACCGGAAAATGGTGGATGCCCATGGGGTTGGCACATATGGCCCAACCGGTTTCCGTCTGCCACCAGTGGTCGATTACCGGAATTTCCAGATACTTTTCCGCCCAGTGGAGCGTGTCCGGATCGAGGCGCTCACCCGCCAGGAAGAGTGTCTTAAAATTCGAAAGATCATACTTTTTCAATAACGTGGCCGTTGGATCTTCGCGTTTGATGGCACGGAAAGCAGTGGGTGCCGTAAACATGGTTTTGACTTTATGCTCTGATATGACGCGCCAGAAAACACCCGCATCCGGCGTGCCAATCGGTTTTCCTTCGAACAGAATCGTTGTGCATCCCTTGAAGAGTGGGGCATAGATGATATAAGAGTGACCTACGACCCATCCCACATCGGAAGCTGCCCAATAGACATCACCGGCGTCGATATTGTAGATATTCTTCATACTCCACTTCAGTGCAACCACATGGCCGCCATTGTCTCGAACAACGCCTTTGGGTTCGCCCGTCGTGCCCGATGTGTACAGAATATAGAGCGGATCCGTCGCTGCCACCGGAACGCAGTCGTGGGGCGTTGCGGTTTTCACGGCATCATTCCAATCCAGATCCCTGCCTTCTATCATGCCGGCTATTTCCATGGGACGTTGCAGGATGACACAATTTTTGGGTTTGGAGTCACTGTTTGCTGTGTTAATGGCTTCATCCAGCAGCGGTTTATAGGGAATGATACGGGCAACTTCGATACCGCAAGACGCTGAAACAATGACCTTGGGTTTGGCATCATTGATGCGGGTTGCCAGCTCGTTTGGTGCAAACCCGCCAAATACGACGGAATGAACAGCTCCTATACGTGCACAGGCCAGCATGGCGATGGCTGCTTCGGCGATCATGGGCATATAGATTAAAACGCGATCCCCTTTGTAGACATCCAAACCTGCCAGGACGCCGGCAAATTTGGCAACTTCGTCCCTGAGTTCACTATAAGTGTATTTTTTAATGGTATTGGTGACAGGGCTGTCGTATATCAAGGCATCTTGGTCCCCCCTGCCCTCATCTATATGAAGATCCAGGGCATTGTAACAGGTATTGATCTCTCCACCGACAAACCAGCGGTAGAACGGTTTGTTGGTATCGTCGAGAACCTTGTCCCATTTTTTGTACCAGTGACAGTCTTCAGCTGCTTCAGCCCAGAACCCGTTTGGATCTTCAATGGATTTTTTAAACGCTGCATCGTATGGGGTCGTCATGTCATCTCCTCCTTTTATCGAGACCGGGAATCGCTTCAATTAACGATTATATTAACATAGAAAAAATAAATCCAATGTGTCAAGAATTATGTTGAAGCTGATACGATTTATGAATCACGTTTAGAGTAACCAAAAATATTCTTGCTTTTGGCGATGTCGCATTTGTCAAAATAACGTTCCGGTTACACCGAAATCTCCTCAGTTGAGGGACTTATTCGGAACATTCCTATAGCTTGCGTTAGGCGGATATGGAAATAAAAAAGAATTCCTCGTCAAGTTTCATGGAATGTTCAGGCTAACGAACAATACACTCCTCTACCCAGGGGGCTGCTATGGCCTGAAACTGTTCCAGATCCGAGTGTGAATAGTGGGATGATCTATCTCGAAAAAATTCAGGAGACAACACGTGTTCACCCTTGAACTGTTGCAGGGCGTAACATCTGGCGCCCTGGATGGTGTGTGATATTTTTTCGATAATGGGTGTGTCTACAAAAGGCTTGATGCATGTTGTGCGAAACTCGTATGGAATGTCGGCAGCCATGATGAGAACAATGCTCTCAAGAATATTTTCTGTATTCTCATTGTGCGAAATTTCGCGAGGATAGGCCGACGGGTCTGTTTTAATATCCATTGCTATGTAGTCGACATACCGATTGCGGATGAGCTGTGCCAGTATTTCAGGTCGGCTTCCGTTGGTATCAAGCTTGATGGGATAACCCATTTTTTTGATTTTCTGACAGATGATTGAAAGATCCTGGTGGAGCGTCGGTTCCCCACCCGAGATGACGACCCCATCCAGAAAACCTACACGTTTTTCGAGAAAATCGTAAATGCTTTCCTCTTTTAAAATGAAGGGTTCTTTGACCTGTCCCCGTGCCAGCTCAGGATTGTGGCAGTAGGGACATTTGAAGTTGCAGCCGGATGTAAACAGGACACAGCTGACTTTTCCAGGGAAGTCGATTAGAGACTGTTTTTGAAGTCCGCCAAATATCATCTTAGGTTTTATTTTGCCAGGCGTTGTTGAGGCGTCTTTTCCAGGATTACGCTGTCGTCATAAGACGGGGCGGGATCAGGAATTTCATCCGAAGATGCCGCTTCTGTTTCCGCATTGGTAGTCTGATCAAGCGACTTGTAGGTTTTCCGCATATTAAATTCGGCTTGCTTGCCGGGATTCCATTGTTTGATCGGTCTTAAGTACCCCACCACCCGCGAGTAGATTTCAGTTTCCTGGTTGCAGCAGTCACACAGGGGCTTTTCACCTTTCAGATAGCCGTGGGAAGGACAGATACTAAATGTGGGGGAGAGCGTAAAGTAGGGCAGATGAAATCCATTGGCAATTTTTCTGATAAGATTCTTGGTAACGACTGGATCCTCAACCTGTTCTCCAAGATAAATGTGCAGCACTGTTCCGCCGGTATATTTTGTCTGAAGCTTGTCCTGGAGTTGCAGGGTTTCAAAGACATCATCCGTATAATTGACCGGCAGTTGGGTTGAATTGGTGTAATAGGGTGCTGCGCCAGTCTGATAGTCTGCCTCGTTGGCACAGATGATTTCCGGGAAAAGTTTTTTATCCAGCATGGCCAATCGGTAAGAAGTTCCTTCCGCCGGTGTTGCTTCAAGGTTGAAGATATCGCCTGTTTCTTCTTGAACCTCGGCAATGATATCACGGATATAATCCATAACTTCCAGCGCAAATGCGTGGCCGGATCTGCTGGCGATACCTTCCCCCATAAAATTCATGCACGCTTCGTTCATGCCGATGATACCGATGGTTGAAAAATGATTTTTCCAGTAGAGGCCGGAGCCTTTCTTGATGTCTCTCAGATAGAACTTGGAATATGGATAGAGATTCTTTTCGGTAAATCGTTCGAGGATCTTTCGTTTGATGGCGAGGCTTTCGATGGCGAGAAGAATATTTTCCTGGATGGTCTGGAAGAATTCGGTTTTATTTTCTGATGAAACGCCAATCCTCGGCAGGTTGATGGTGACAACGCCGATGGATCCGGTGAGCGGATTGGCACCGAACAAACCACCGCCTCTTTTTAGAAGTTCACGGTTGTCAAGGCGAAGCCGACAGCACATGGATCGTGCGTCTTCAGGCGACATATCCGAATTGACGAAATTGGAGAAATAGGGAATGCCGTATTTGCCGGTCATTTTCCA